>NZ_JBEPSG010000023.1:0-67806 GCF_040548715.1 Stenotrophomonas sp. 2694 | reverse complement strand
CCCGCGCCGGCGGGGGGGGCCCCGGGGCCCCTTCGTGGTCGGGGGGCGGGTCGTCCCACAACCCCGGGGGGGGGGGCGGGCCGCGGCGGGGGGGGGGGGGGGGGCCGGGGGGCCCGGCCCCGCCGCTACCGGTCAAAGCAGCGCCTCGATGCCGCCGCGCAGCTGCTCCGGCTTGGTGGTCGGCGCATAGCGATCCACCACCTGGCCCTGGCGATCGACCAGGAACTTGCTGAAGTTCCACTTGATGCGGGCGATACCCAGCAACCCGCGCTTCTCATGAGACAGCCATGCCCACAGCGGGTCGGCACCCTCGCCATTGACCTCGATCTTCTGCGACAGCGGGAAGCTGACCGGGTAATCGATCGAACAGAACTGGCGGATCTGCGCGGCATCGCCCGGCTCCTGCGCGCCGAACTGGTTGCAGGGAAATCCGATCACCACCAGACCGCGATCACGATAGTCCTGCCACAGCTGTTCCAACCCGGTGTACTGCGGGGTAAAGCCACAGCGGCTGGCCACGTTGACCAGCAGCAGCGGACGGCCCTGGTACTGCGCCAACGCCTGCGGCTGGCCTTCAAGGTCACGGAAGCTGAAATCGTAGGCAGTGGTCATGGCGGATGGCCGTGGGCGGTGATTGCATGGTACCCGGGCAGCCACCCAAGGGGTGGCCCTGCTGCGGGGTGGCTTTGCCAACATGCCTTTTGACACAAGTGCGGGCGCGCCGGGCCGGGTTACCCTCGGGCCCTTGTTTGCCTTACCGGAGTATCGACCTTGACCACCCGCCTTGCCCTTGCCGTGGCCATGACCCTCGGCCTTGCCCTGCCCGCCTATTCGGCCAGCGCCGCCGCCCCGGCCACCGCTACCAATGCCCAGCAGGCCAATCCGTTCTTCGCCGACAGCCCGCTGCCGCTGCATTTCCCGCAGTTCGACAAGATCAAGGACAGCGACTTCGCCCCGGCCTTCGACGCCGGCATGGCGCAGCAGCTGAAGGAAGTGGAGGCGATCGCCAACACCAAGGCCAAGCCGACCTTCGACAACACCATCATCGCCCTGGAAAAGAGCGGTGACACCCTGGACCGCGCGACCACCGTGTTCTTCAGCCTGGTCGGCGCCGACACCAACGACACCCGCAAGAAGCTGCAGGCCGACTATTCGGCGAAGTTCGCCGCGCACAGCGATGCGATCGCGCTGAACGGCAAGCTGTTCGCACGCATCCAGGCGCTGTATGACAGCCGCACCACCCTGGGCTTGGACGCTGAAGGCGTGCGCCTGGTCGAGAAGTACTACGACAACTACGTGCGCGCCGGCGCCAAGCTGTCCGAGGCCGACAAGACCAAGCTGAAGGAAATGAACGCCGAGCTGGCCAACCTCGGCACCAAGTTCAGCCAGAACGTGCAGTCGGAAGTGAACGCTTCGGCGATCACCGTCAACGACGTCAAGGAACTGGACGGCCTGTCCAAGGAGCAGATCGCCGCTGCCGCCGAAGCCGCCAAGGCCCGTGGCCTGGACGGCAAGTACGTGATCACCCTGCTCAACACCACCGGCCAGCCGCCGCTGACCAACCTGGCCAACCGTGCCCTGCGCCAGAAGATCTACGAAGCGTCCACCACCCGCGGCAGCCGCGGCGGTGAGTTCGACAACACCGCGCTGGTCGCGCGCATCATGCAGCTGCGCGCCGACAAGGCCAAGCTGATGGGCTTTGCCAACTTCGCCGCCTACAACCTGACCAACCAGACCGCCAAGACCCCTGAAGCGGTCAATGCGATGCTGGGCAAGCTGGCCCCGGCCGCGGTGGCCAACGCCAAGCGCGAAGCCGCCGACCTGCAGGCAATGATCGACCAGGAACAGAAGGCCGCCGGCAAGCCGACCTTCAAGCTGGAGCCGTGGGACTGGGCCTTCTACAGCGAGAAGGTGCGCCAGGCCAAGTACAACTTCGACGAATCACAGCTGAAGCCGTACTTCGAGATGAAGAACGTGCTGGAGAACGGCGTGTTCTTCGCCGCCAACCAGGAATTCGGCCTGACGTTCAAGCAGCGCACCGACCTGCCGGTCTACCACGATGACGTCACCGTCTATGACGTGTTCGATGCCGACGGCAGCCAGCTGGCGATCTTCATCTTCGACCCGTACGCACGCGCCTCCAAGCGCGGCGGTGCGTGGATGAACTCGTACGTCTCGCAGTCCAAGCTGACCGGTTTCAAGCCGGTGGTGGCCAATCACCTGAACATCCCCAAGCCGCCGGCCGGCCAGCCGACCCTGCTGACCTGGGATGAAGTGAGCACCACCTTCCACGAGTTCGGCCATGCCCTGCACGGCATGTTCTCGAACGTGAAGTATCCGTACTTCTCGGGCACCGCGGTGCCGCGCGACTTCGTCGAGTTCCCCTCGCAGGTCAACGAGATGTGGGCCGACAATCCGGCCATCCTGAAGAACTACGCCAAGCACTACCAGAACGGCTCGGCAATGCCGCAGGCACTGCTGGACAAGGTGCTGGCCGCGGCCAAGTTCAACCAGGGCTTTGCCACCACCGAGTACCTGGGCGCCGCCATGCTCGACCAGCGCTGGCACCAGATCGGCCCGGACCAGGTCCCGGCCGCCAAGGACGTGATGGCCTTCGAGCGCGCCGCGCTGGAGAAGGACGGCATCTACTATGCGCCGGTTCCGCCGCGCTACAAGACCCCGTATTTCAGCCACATCATGGGCGGCTACTCGGCCGGCTACTACGCCTACATCTGGTCGGAAGTGCTCGACGCCAACACCCAGAAGTGGTTCCGCGACAACGGCGGCCTGAGCCGCAAGAACGGCGACCACTTCCGCGCGACCCTGCTGTCCAAGGGTGGCAGCGTGGATGCGATGCAGCTGTTCCGCGATTTTGCCGGCCACGAGCCGCAGATCGAACCGCTGCTGGAAAAGCGTGGCCTGACCGGCACCGGCAACTGATCGTCGGCACCGCATAGCGTGAAACGAAAACCGCCCGGGAGACCGGGCGGTTTTTTTTCGCCGGGGGCAGACCTGGCGCATTGCCGATGCTGGCCTTTTACCCGCTGTCGCATTCGCCTCTTGCCATGACGTAGGTGCAAGAAGATGGCCGCGTCATATACCCCTCATTCAGCCAGATACAGCAGTTCGCGACACCGCTTGTCGCAAATCAAATGGAGTTGTCAGGAGAAGATCATTCCACGACGAAATTTGACAGTGGCCCCAGAACGCGCGGTGCCGCTTGTGGCCCACTCGGCCCCGACCGACCACGGAGGGAGGCGAGCACAGGAGGTGCGAACGCCAGTCAATCGTCCTGACTTCCCGTTGTGAAAAAACATGAAAATGCGCTTCAAAGCTCCCTTGCTGCCTGCCAGCGTGCTGGCTGGCATCGCAATCTTTTCTGCATCCCAGGCCATGGCTGCAGGACGTGCGTACGACACGCAGGAGGTTGCCTGCAACGATCCGGCAGATGCGGTCTGTCTGTCGTGGAACCTGCAGACCGCTCCGGGCGGATCCCGCACGGCCGGCATCAATGTGACGCTGATGGAGGGCGAGAGCATTTCCGGCGTCGTCAAGCCCAAGGCAAACCGGTACACGACGACCAAGCTGCGCGCCAATCCCGACCTGGACATCTACATTGGCATGGGCTTTGAACCCACCGAAACGCAGTTCACCTGCAAGGTCGATGAGCTCGAGGAATGCCGCATGAGCGGACGCAATCTGCCGCCGATGCACTTCAAGGTCAGAGCCCGAACCGACACGGCCAACACGTCGTTGGGATACGTCTACACCGTCGCCAACTGACGCAAGGGTGATGGCGCAGCAGCCCGGCAAGACGGCGGGCTGCTGCGGTTGCGCGCCTCCGCCGGCGATCACCGCGGCGCTACATATCCCCCGGGCACGCCCTCCGGCGACAGCACCAGCTGCCACAGCTGCGCATGCCGGCAGCGGAAGCTGGCCATCGATCCGGCCAGATAGAAACGCCACATGCGCCGGAAATGTTCGTCATAGCGCGCGTCCAGCCGCGGCCACGCCGCTTCCACGTTGCGCCGCCAGGCTTGCAGCGTCAGGTCGTAGTCGGTACCGAAGTTGTGCCAGTCCTCCAGCACGAAGCGCCCTTCGAACGCCCGGCTGATCTGCACCGCCGACGGCAGCATCGAATTGGGAAAGATGTAGCGGGCGATCCACGGATCGGTGCGGTGACGCGAAATGTTGCTGCCGATGGTATGCAACAGCAGCAGTCCCCGCGGCGAGAGGCAGCGCCGGGCCACGTCGAAAAAGCTGCGGTAGTTCTTGTCGCCCACGTGTTCGAACATGCCGATCGAAAAGATCGCATCGAAAGGTTCATCAAGTTCGCGATAGTCCTGCAACCGGATCTCGATCGGCAGGCCAGCGCACAGCTTGCGGGCGAAGTCGGCCTGCTCCTGCGAGATGGTGATGCCCACGCCACTGACACCGTATCGTTCGGCGGCGAACTTCAGCGCCTCGCCCCAACCGCAGCCGATGTCGAGCACGCGTTGCCCGGGACGCAGCCCCAGCTTGCGGCACACCAGGTCCAGCTTGGCTTCCTGCGCGCCATCCAGATCGTCGGCATTGCGCCAGTAACCACAGCTGTAGACCAGGCGCTGGCCAAGCATCGCCTGGTACAGGTCATTGCCAAGGTCATAGTGGCGGCGGCCGACTTCGTAGCTGCCCGCCCCGGACTGCAGGTTGAACAGGCGCGCCTTCAAGGCGTCGGCCACCTCGCGCCAGCCGTGCACCCGTTCGTCCAGGTGCGCCTGCATCAGGTGGTACAGGAACTCGTCGAGGACGTTGGCATCCCACCAGCCGTCCATGTAGCTCTCGCCCAGGCCGAGTGACCCGTGCGCGATGACCCGCGCGAAGAAACGCGGGTCATGCACCTGGATATCCTGCGGCCGGGTTCCATCGATCTGGACCCCGGCCTCGTGGAGCAGGCCGGTGACCCGCTCCTGCAACCCTGTATCCACGTCACCTCCTCGTCTACGGTTACCCGCGTGCGAACAGCTCCACGTAGTCCTTGGCCACGTGTGGCAACAACACCGAAGCCGGCACATCGGCGGTCTGGGTGCCGTCCGAGTATGGACCCACCTGGTAGGGCGGGAACACGAAGCGCAGCGCGGTGATCTGTCCCTTGTCGTCGGTCAGCGGCTGGAACTGGCTGAAGTTGTCGGCCTGCGGACCGGTGCCGTCGGCGATCATCCGCGAGGCATTGCGCAGCGATTCCTGCAGCTGCGACGGGTCCATGTCCTCGCCGCTGAGGCGGGTGGCCACACGCTCGCGCAGCTGGTCGGCGACGAAATCGCTGATCGCTTTCCATCCCTTGGCATCGGCCACCAGCTTCTCGGCGCTCAGCATCTGCTGCTGCGCGGGCAGCCACACGAAACGAGCAACCAGCGGTTCGCCATGGGCGCCGCCGGTGTAGCGGCTGCCGTCGGCACTGACCACCACCAGCTGCGGCGTCTCCAGCAGCTTCTCGAAGCTCAGCGACAGCTCATAGGGCATGGTCGGCTTGTCGTTGCCCAGCCCGTCCAGCGCCTGCTGCAGATCGCTGCGGGCGGAGGTGGCATAGGCCTGCAGCGCGCGTGCCAGGCCCGGATAACGATCGATGCCCGCCGGGTAGCTGATGCCGACCACTTCACGTTCGTTGTTCTCGATCACATCGCGCAGATCCAACGGCGCTTCCGCCGCGGGTGCCTCGGCGGTGCCGGTGGTTTCGGCCGCAGGTGCGGCATCGGTGGCCGGGGCCGCCTCGTTCTCGCGCTGGCAACCGGCCAGCAACAGCACGCCCATAGCGCCGGCCAGCACGCTGGCGTGCAGTGGCCGGTTGTTTCCAATCTTCATCGGGATCCCCTGTTCATGTTCATGCATCATCGCCTGCCCTGGCTGAAGGGTGGCCCGCTGGATTCAGCCCACAAGCAGATCGTGGTACTCCTCGTGCCGCTGCAGGAAGGCCTCGGCATAGGCACATGCCGGCACCACCTTGTACTTCTGCTCACGGGCGAAACGCAGTGCGACCCGGGTCAGCTCACCGGCAATGCCGCGGCCGGCGATCGGCTCGGGCACTTCGGTATGGGTGATGACCATCCGCCTGCGCTTGATCTGGTACTCCAACAGTGCCACCTGCCCACGCACACGGGCGGTAAAACGGTGGTTGACCTGATCGTGTTCGACCTCGTAAGCCAGACCGGGGGGCGTGACCGAAGCCATGGGACTGTCTCCTGCGGCGACTGCGTGGATGGTGCGCACGCGGGCGCCATGATCGCGTGAAGTCTGAACAGGGACAAGTCTGCGCCCGTTGCGTCAGTTGTTGCCCTCAAGCTTCAGGCCAACCGGCCGCTAACCCCTCTGCAGGGGTGCGCCAGCCTGGCATGCCCCTTGCGACAGCTGACCAAGCGATCTGCCGTGGAGGCCCGTGATGCACCCCAGCGATTCCCAAACCGATACCGATCACGCCCTGCTGGAGGGCCTGCTGCAACTGGCCGTGGAGGGACAGACCGAAGACCAGGCGTTCCAGAGCATCGGCGAGGAAGTCTTCTCCCGCCTGCTCGATACCTACGGTCAGCAGACCCGGGCCTGACCCGGAGCGGGGCCGCAGCCCCGGGGGTCGGATCCAGTGGATCCGACCCCGGCCGCCCTCAGCCGCCGCCGAGGCGGAAGGTCGGGTTGGACAGTTCGCGCAGGAAGTGACTGAAGATGCTCGGCTGCATGGCCAGCATGAAGATCACGCCGAACGCCGCACCGGCCAGGTGCGCGCTGTGGTTGATGCGATCGCCACCGCGCTTGTCCATCCAGATGCTGTAGCCGACGTAGAACGCGGCATAGACGATCGCCGGCGCCGGGATGAAGAACACCAGGATGATCGACCACGGCTTGATCAGGATGAAGGCGAACAGCACCGCCGACACCGCCCCGGACGCACCGAGGCTGAGGTAATTCGGGTTCTTCTGGTTCTTCAGGTAGCTGGGCAGGATCGAGACCAGCAACGCACCGACGTAGAACGCCGGATAGACCAGGTAGCTGCCGGTCAGCTGCACCATCACGCTCTCGATGAACCCCCCGAAGAAGAACAGGGTGATCATGTTGAAGATCAGGTGCGACCAGTCGGCATGGATGAAGCCGTAGGTGATCAGGCGGTCGTACTGGCGGTGGCGATCCACCGCCGGCGGCCACAGGATCAGGCGGTCGGCCAGCTTGCGGTTGTTGAACGCCATCCACGACAGGATGGCGGTGATGGCGATCAACAGCAGATTGACGGGGGTCATGTCAGGCTCAGGCGGTGCGGTAGTTGTCGACCATACGATAGCGTCGTGCATACCAACCAAAGGCCAACGCCGCGATGAAGGCGAAGCCGGCGAAGAAGAACATCAGGAATGCCGCCTCGCTCAACCCGGTCCCCGCGATCTGGTGGGTCACCGTCTCGTTGCGTACGGCCGCATTGGACAGCAGCACCCACAGGTTGCCGATGGTGGTGGTCAGGTTCCAGAAGCTCATCACCACGCCCTTCATCGCCTGCGGGGCCTGGCTGTAGGCGAACTCCAGGCCGGTGGCCGAGACCAGCACCTCACCGAAGGTCAGCAGCGCGTACGGCAGCATCTGCCAGAAGATCGACATCGCATTGCCGCCATCCATCACCACCTGGATGCCACCCACCACGATCCAGGCCAGGCCGCTGAAAGCGATGCCGGCGGTCATCCGGCGCAGCGCAGTGGGCTCGAAACCGAAGCGGCGCAGGGCCGGGTACAGCACCAGGTTGTTGAACGGAATCAGGATCATCACCAGCAGCGGGTTCAGCGCCTGCATCTGCGAGGCGGTGAACCAGCTCGGCATCTGCATCTGCTGGCCCTGCAGCACCCAGGTCGAGGCTTTCTGGTCGAACAGCGAGAAGAACGGCGTGGTCAGGGCGAAGATCACCAGCACGCGCAGCACCGAGCGCACGCCTTCCACGGCTTCGGCCGGATGCTGGCCACGCGCGCGGTCCAGCTGCAGCCAGGTGCCACCACCGATGCCCGCCAGGATCGAGACCAGCGCCAGGCACAGGCAGATCACGATGCCGAGCGAGCCGACCAGGCCGAACGAGGCCACCGCCAGCACCAGGCCGAGCACGGCGATCACCAGGCCCGGACGGCCCTGGCCGGCCACCCGCGTGGTCAGCGCGGTGCGCACCACATTGGCGAACGAATGCGGGTCCTTGGGCGGCAACGGCACCAGCACGTAGCGCTTGCGGCCCAGCCAGAACACGAAGGTGGCGATGAACATCAGGATGCCCGGAATACCGAACGCCCACTGCGGGCCCCAGTTCTTCAGCACCAGCGGGATCAGCAGCGAGGCGAACAACGAGCCGAAGTTGATGATCCAGTAGAAGGCGTCGAAGACGATCTTGGCCAGGTGCTTGTTGCTCTGGTCGAACTGGTCGCCCATGAACGAGGCCACCAGCGGCTTGATGCCACCGGCGCCCAGCGCGATCAGGCCCAGGCCGAGGAAGAAGCCGCCACGGCTGCCCTCGAACAGCGCAAGGCACAGATGGCCCATGCAGTAGACCAGGCTGAACCACAGGATGGTGTGGTACTTGCCGAAGAACTTGTCGGCCAGCCAGCCACCGAGCAGCGGGAAGAAATACACGCCGATCATGAAGCTGTGCATGATGTCCTTGGCTTCACCGGCACGGCCTTCGGCTGTGATTTCCTGCAGCAGCAGGGAGGTGATCAGGAACTGCACCAGGATGTTGCGCATCCCGTAGAAACTGAACCGCTCGCAGGCCTCATTGCCGATGATGTACGGGATCTGGCGCGGCATCTTTCCCTGGCCGGCGATGGGGGCGACTGCGTCGTGGCTCATCCTGTAAGGCATTCCTGCAAAACGAAAGGCGCAAGAGTACCGGAACCTGTGCGTGCGAAGCACGCTGCAGGGCTGCATGACAGGCGCGCCAAAGCATGGCAGGCATGTGCGGCCCTGCCGGAAGTCACGGAACCTGCACGGCAAAAGCGTAAACTTATCGTTATGCGCCCCCTCCCCTTTGCCCGCATCCTGTCCAGCTGCCTTGCCCTCATGCTGGCCGTGCCTGCATTGGCACGACCGCAGGCGCCGCCGGCCGCCGGCCTTGCCACGGAGGTGCGGCAATTGACCGTCGCCGCGCTGGAACTGCCCAGCCGTGATGAAGGGCAATGGAAGCAGCGCCGCGAACAGGTGCTGCAGCTGCTGACCGATCTGCAGCCGGATGTGATCTCGGTGCAGCAGGTCCTGCAGCAGCAAGGGCGCAACCCGGCCTGCTGGTTGGCCAGCCGGCTGCGCTACAGCTGCGATTTCGTCACCGCAGACCCGCCGAGCCAGCCGGTCCGGCATGGCAACGCGATGCTCAGCCGGCTGCCGGTCAGCGAGGACGGCGTCACCCTGCTGCATCCGCCGGGCACCTTCAGTGCCGCCGGCATGATGCGCCTGCGGCTGGGCGACAACGACGTCAACGTCTACGTCGCGCGCCTGCGGCCGGAGCCGGATGAGGCCACGGCCCGACAACATCAGACCAGCGACCTGATGACCTGGATCGGCGCCACGGCCGAGGGCATGCCGAGCCTGATCGCCGGGGATTTTTCCGCAAGCACCGTCGAGCTGGTGCGCAGCACCCCCGGCTTCCAGCCGGCCCGGCGCAATCCCGGCGCACCGGCGGCCAGCGGCGGCGGCGCCAGTGGCCATGGGCTGGATGTGCTGTTCCAGGTCAAGCACTTCGGCGGCATCCGCCAGCAGGCGATCATGCTGCCCGCCGATGGCGACCTGCCCGGCCTGCGCCTGGGCGTGATGGCGACGCTGCGGCTGCAGGACGTGGCTGCCACCACCGAATGAGAGCCATGAGGTTGCCGGCCAGCGGCCGGCACTACCGATGCGCAAAAAAAAAAGGCCGGGGTCTCCCCCGGCCTTCTGTTGAAGCCGCCGGGCATGGCCCGGCGCTACCGTTCTCAGGCGATCGCTTCCTGGTAACGGCGCTCGACTTCGTTCCAGTCGATGACGTTGAAGAACGCGCCGATGTATTCCGGACGACGGTTCTGGTACTTCAGGTAGTACGCGTGTTCCCACACGTCAAGGCCGAGGATGGGGGTGTTGCCTTCCATCAGCGGGCTGTCCTGGTTGCCGGTGCTCTCGACCACGACCTTCTTGTCCGGGGTCACGCTCAGCCATGCCCAGCCGCTGCCGAAACGGGTCAGCGCAGCCTTGGTGAAGGCGTCCTTGAACTTGTCGAAGCCGCCCAGGTCCTTGTCGATGGCCTTGGCCACGTCGCCCACCGGGTTGCCGCCAGCATTCGGAGCCATCACGGTCCAGAACAGCGAGTGGTTGGCATGGCCGCCACCGTTGTTGCGCACCGGACCCTGCAGGTTCTCGGGCAGCGACTTCAGCTTCTTCACCAGTTCTTCGACCGGCAGGTCAGCGTACTCGGTGCCTTCCAGCGCCGCGTTGACGTTGTTGATGTAGGTCTGGTGATGCTTGGTGTGATGGATTTCCATCGTCGCCGCATCGATATGCGGTTCCAGCGCGTCGTAGGCGTAGGACAGCTTGGGCAGGGTGTAGGCCATGATGCATCTCCTGATTGCGAGGGCACCCGACGGTGTCGGGCGTTGCGCGGTGAATGATGGGGACAGGCCGCCAGATTACCAAGGGGGATGTAAAGGAAATTGCGTCCTGCAGGTGAGCATGCCGGCAATTGTTACGCAGCGGTGACGCGGCGCGCGCCCTCATGCAGGGTGCAGCGCGCAGGCGCTACAGTGGGCGCGCCACCCTTGCCTGCTCCTGCCCATGCGCAACCCCCGGCTGTTGATCACTGCCATCGTCCTGCTGCTGCTCGGCCTGGTCGTCAATCATTTCCTGCAGCGGCCGCCGCCGCCGCAGTTCGCCCCCGACCTGCAGGGCACTCCGGCGGCCAACGCATCGGCGCTGCGCAGCAACAGCGACAGCGGCCTGCCCGGCTTCCTTCCGGCCGAGGCCCGCCAGACCATCGCACTGATCCAGCGCGGCGGCCCGTTCCCGCATCGGCAGGACGGCAGCACCTTCGGCAACCGCGAACAACAGCTGCCACAGCGCCCGCGTGGCTACTACCGCGAGTACACCGTCGACACGCCCGGTGCAGGCAACCGCGGCGCGCGGCGCATCGTCACCGGTGGCAACCCGCCCGATGCCTGGTACTACACCGATGATCACTACGAATCGTTCCGCAGCTTCACCGTACCGCCCTCCGGAGAACGCCCATGAGCCACGATGATTTCGGCCTCGGCCTGCATGACATCAACAATGCCGGCGTCTACGCGATCGACAGCTCCGATATCAGCGCGCTGTCGGCAGCGATGCGCGATGCCGACCTGAAGGTGATCCGGATCGACCTGGATGGCGTGGGCGACAAGCGCACCCTGCTGGCGCGGCTGGCCGCCCAGCTTGATTTCCCTGCCGGCTTCGGCGGCAACTGGGACGCCCTGTCTGACAACCTGCGCGACCTGCAATGGCTGCCGGCCCATGGCTATGCGCTGTTCCTGGCCGACGTCGATGCCCTGCGCGCCGGTGCAGGCAAGGAGTTCGACACGCTGCTGGACATCCTGGATGAAGCCAGCCGTGACTGGGTAGGCCGCGACGTCCCTTTCTGGGTGTTCCTGTCGCAGAGCGAATGACCTGGTAGAGGCCGACCTTGGTCGGCATGCACGTGAAGCCCATGGATCATCCACGCATGGCGTGGATCTACCCGGCGCAGCTGGATGCACAGTAGATCCACGCCATGCGTGGATGCGGCACCCTACCGGCTGCCGTTATCTTCCTGCAGCTCTTTCTTGAACGGGATATCCGGCGGCGGACGCGCCACTGCCGGCTGGTCCTGCATGTTCGGATCGGTGAGGCCACAGCCGCCACCGGCCTGCAGGATCGAGATCACGCAGGAAATCTTCGTGCTGGTACCCGGCAACGGAATCTCCATTGCCTTGACACCCTTGCGCACCCATTCGGCAAGCAGCGATTCCTGCGGCACCCAATACTTGTCGAACGAGGTAGGCGTGTAGTCGTACGGCGGCCGCTTCAGCCATTTGCCGGACTCGGCGATGCGCTCCTTGCTCCAGCCGTCGTTGACCCCACCGGGTGCGCCGCGCTCGGCCTTGCCGGCCCCGTCCTGGCCGGCCACGCGTACGCTGCCGTCAGCGTTGAACAGACCATCGCCCTTGCCCGCACTGGTTTGCGCGGCGCCCTGGTTGGCACCGTCGCGATTGCGGCTGGAGGCGCCCCAGTCGTCACCGCGGGCGGGCGTTGCCCAGTTGCCCGGGGCCGGTGCCGGACGGGCGCCCGCCTGTGCGGCGGCGGTACTGGTCGTCGCAGGGCGCGCCACGCTGGCGCTGTTCTGGGCCGAACTGCCGGCGGATGCCGGCGTCGGCGTGGTCGCGCTGCCTGCCGCAGTCGACGCGGCAGGTTGCGGAGCGGCAGCAACCTCCCGTTCGCGCACCTGCACCTCGCGCCCGGCAGGCGCACGCACCGTGGGCTCGCGCCCTGCGACGGTGGCCATGCGCACCTGCGGATCGGTCATCGCCTGCACTTCGCGCTCGCGCACCTGCACGTCGCGCTGCGGCACGCGTACCTGGATGTCGGTGGTGCGCATCGGCTGCGGCGCCACCGGCGCTTCAACCGTGCTGATTTCGCGCTCCTGCACCTGTACATCGCGCACGCGCGGCGCCTGCACTGCCACCTCGGGCGTGCGTACCGGCGTTGCTATCGGCACAGACTGTACCGGCTGCACGCTGCGCTCGCGCACCGTCAGAATGGTGTCGCGAGGCACGACGCTGACCTCGGTGCGCGGCAGTGCGACCGGCGGCACCACGAATTCGGCGGTCGCCTCTGCAACTTCGGTGGCCTGTACCGGCGAGGGCGGCGGTGCGGCCACCGGCGCCGGCTCCACCTCGGGCGGCGGCGGCACGCTTGCGGTCGGTGCCGTGGCAGCGGCAGCAGAAGACGGCGCAGGTGCAGACGGTTGCGGCCGGGGCGCTGTCGCCGCTCCGGCATCCTGGCCTGCGGCTGCGGCACCGGCCTCTGCGGCGGCAGCCGCCTCGGCACCGGGTTGGTCGCCGCCGCCTTCCTGTGCAGCACGGCCGACGAATTCAATCTGCACGCGCTCACCCTCGCTGCCCTGCTCGTCCGGCGAAGACGTGCGGATCACCGCCACCCAGAGCAGCAGCAGGAAGAACAACAGATGCAGCAACGCGCTGAGCAGCGCCGAGGTCCAGCGCATCCAGCGCTGGTCGCGTGGCGCCGGATCCCAGTCCTGCCAGAACAGGCGACGCAGGGACGCCCATGGCCCCAGCCCCGGCAAGCGCCCCGGAGGCCCGGGCAGCGGCCGCGGCAGCGGCGCCAGCGTCCGCAGCCAGATCGCCCAGCCGTACGGCAGGCCGGTGCTCTTCTCGAGGATGGGCGGTCGCTGCTGGCGCGCCAGCAGCAGGTCGATGAGTTGCTCGGCTCTGGGCAGAGGCACGCGTTGGCGATCAGGCGGCGTTGCCGCGCGGAATATACGGAGCGTGGCCGCTGTCGTGATCGGTAGCGTCACGCACCGCAGTCACCCCAGGCACACGGCCCATCAAGGTCTTCTCGATGCCCTGCTTGAGGGTGACGTCGGCCATGCCGCAGCCCTGGCAGCCACCGCCGAAGCGCAGCAGCACCACGCCGTCGGCCGAGACTTCCTGCACGGCGACCTTGCCACCGTGCGAAGCGAGCTGCGGATTGACTTCGTTTTCCACCACCCAATGCACGCGCTCGACCAGCGAGGCGGCATCGCCGGGCGCTTCGCCCTTGATCCGCGGCGCCTTGATCGTCAGCTGCTGGGTACCAGCGGTACCGGGCACGATGTCGATCTCCGCGCCATCGAGCCAGCCAACGCTGGTGGCGTCCACATAGAGCGTGAAGCCATCACAGTCCACCGCCCACTCGTCGCCGAGCAGATCGGTCGGCTCGGCGAACTCCAGCCGGGCGTCGGCACGCGGGGTGCCAGGATCGACCGCACTCAAGCGCACGCCCATGCCGGGCACGCCCTCGCGTTCGATCAGCTTGCGGAAATGGGTCTGGGCAGTGTCGGAGATCTGGATCATCAGGCTATTCTAGCCAAGTAAGCGTCAGCCGCTCATTCGTTTTATACACCGGCCGGCGCATTGTTCAGTCAACACGAGGTGGAGGAACCCATGGCCGACCTGATTCCGCTGGCACAGGCCCGTTGCGTGCCGCGCAAAGGCAGCGACCACAAGCTGGGCGAGGCCCGGCTGGCCGAACTGCTGCCGCAGGTTCCCGGCTGGGAGCTGGCCGAGGCCGGCCAGGCGCTGGTGCGCACGTTCCGCTTCAAGGATTACTACGCCACCATGGCCTTCGTGAACGCGCTGGCCTGGATCGCCCACGGCGAGGACCATCACCCGGACCTCGGCGTCCACTACGACCGTGCCGTCGTCCGCTACTCCACCCACGACGTGGGCGGCCTGAGCGAGAACGACTTCATCTGCGCAGCGAAGACTTCGGCCCTGACGGAGCAACTGAAATGAACGTGCGATTGCTGAGCCTGTCCCTGCTTGCCGTGACCGGCCTGGCCGGCTGCGGCACCTCCGAACCGCCGGCAGCACCGGCTGCGGCACCCACCGAAGTGGCTGCGGTGAAAACCCCGCCGCCGCAATACCCGCTGGAACTGGCCTGCACCGGCGTGGGCGGCACCAGCACCTTCAAGGTGGTGATCGGCACCGACGGCAAACCCAGCGAGGTCACCCTGCTGACCGGCGCGGGCAACCCGCAGCTGGACGATCTGGCAAAGACCGCCGTGCAGGGCTGGCAGTTCAAGGCAGCCACCCGCAATGGCGAGGCCGTACCGGCTACGATCCAGGTGCCGGTCAGCTTCAACCCGCCGCAACCCAAGCCGGACCAGTGCTTCGCCATCGAAGAAAGCCTGCGCCGCGGCGGCTGATCGCCTGCCGGTGACGAGGCCAGCCGACGCCCGCCTCGCCTTTGCCGCCCCGGCCCGTGCCGGGGCGATTGCTTGATGACAAGGAACGCGTCGGTACATGCTGCAGATTCCCCCCGAAAACATCTGGATCGCCCTGGCGGTCACCCTCGCTGCGGGCCTTGCCACCGCCATCGGCAGCCTGCTGGTGCTGTTCTCGCGTCGCCCCAATCCGCGCCTGCTGGCCTTCGGCCTGGCCTTTGCCGGCGGCGCGATGGTGTACGTCTCGCTGTCGGAGATCCTCAACAAATCCATCGCCTCGTTCGCGCTGGCCTATGGTGAACGCACCGGCTTCACCTACGGCACCCTCGCCTTCCTGCTGGGCGTGGTGGTGATCGTGCTGATCGACCACTTCATTCCCAACCCGCATGACAGCCTGGACAAGCAGGACCCGGCCTTCCGCGAGAACAGCCGCGAATACCTGAAGCGGGTCGCCCTGCTGACGTCGGTGGCGATCACCGCGCACAACTTCCCGGAGGGGCTGGCGACGTTCTTCGCGACGCTGGAGAGCCCGTCGGTGGGCATGCCGCTGGCCTTCGCCATCGCCATCCACAACATTCCCGAGGGCATCGCCATTGCGGTGCCGGTTTACTTCGCCACGCAGAACAAGTTCTATGCGTTCGCCGCCAGCCTGCTGTCAGGCCTGGCCGAGCCTGTGGGCGCGGCAATCGGCTATGTCCTGCTGTCCGGCTCGCTGTCCCACGCCACGTTCGGCTGGGTGTTCGGCCTGATTGCCGGTGTGATGGTGTTCCTGGCGCTGGACGAGCTGCTGCCGGCGGCCAAGCGCTACGCCAAGGGCCACGAAACCGTGTATGGCCTGGTGGCCGGCATGGGTACGCTGGCGATCAGCCTGGTGCTGTTCAAGTGGTGAGGGATTTCCGGCCAACGGGCTGAGCCCCCTCGCGGCTGGCACCCGAACCTTTCTGAATGGTCCCGGGCGGGGTCAGTTCGCGGGGGACGCCGTTAATCCGTCCCTGGAGGCTTGGCCGCGGCATCCATGCCGCGGACACCCCCGCGAACTGACCCCGCCCGTGCCCCTCATTTTTCCGTGCGTGCCAGCCGCGCGATGAAAGGATTAAAAGCGAAGCCCGCGCTGCGCGCGTGAGTCGAGCGTTGCTCGACTCTACAAAGGCTGCGTGCAGCCTGGGGTCTACGCTGCGGCTGTCGGGTCCGCCTTGTAGCGAGCCGAGCACCGCAGGTCCGGCGAGGGCGAAGAGGCGCGGGTGTTTGAGCGCAGCGAGTTCCGCGCCGCCCCTCGGCGGACCGAGGAGCACAGGGCACCGGCGCGCAGCGCTGGCTCGCGGATGGCGGCGTGTTTCTTTGGTTACTTTCTTTGCACGAGCAAAGAAAGTGACAAGCCCACTTATCGCAGGGAAACGACGGCTCCAGCCAAACGCCCGGCGCCGCCGAACCGCCCTTAGCGAAGTCGATCCAGCGCCTCGACCAGCTCATCGGCCAGCGGCGCGTTCAGCACATACGGGCTCTTGCCGTCGTCCAGCGCGAACTCCAGGGACGCGGCATGCAGGAACAGGCGCTTCAGCCCGATCTGCTCACGAAGCCGCTTGTTGACCGCAGGATCGCCGTATTTGTCGTCACCGGCTACCGGATGCCCCAGATGCTGGGCGTGCACGCGGATCTGGTGGGTGCGGCCGGTTTCGATGCGCACCTCGCAATAGGAATGGCCGCCCTTGCGCTCCAGCACCCGGAAATGGCTGATGGATTCCTTGCCGATCGCGTTGACCTGCACATGACGCTCGCCGCCCTGGCGCAGGCCCACGTGCAACGGCGCGTCGACCGTCATCACCCCGTCCGGCATGCGCCCGGCCAACAGGGTCAGGTAGCGCTTGCGGATACCGGCGCCGTGGTCTTCACGCAGCAGTGCCTGCAGCTCGCTCAGTGCCGAACGCTTCTTGGCCACGATCAACAGGCCCGACGTGTCACGGTCCAGCCGGTGGACCAGTTCGAGGGTCTGCCCGGGGCGCAGAGCGCGCAGGGTCTCGATGGCGCCGAAGCTGATGCCGCTGCCACCATGGCTGGCGACGCCCGTCGGCTTGTTCAGCGCCAGCAGCCGGGCATCTTCGAAGACGATGGCCTGCTCCAGCCGACGCATGAACGCCTCGGGCGGACCCGCCTTGTCTCCCTCTTCGCTGAGACGAACCGGCGGTATCCGCACTTCGTCGCCGGCCTCCAGCTTGCGCTCGGCCTTGGCGCGGCCGCCATTGACGCGCACCTGGCCGCTGCGGACCAGCTTGTAGACCAGGCTGCGCGGGGCACCCTTGAGCTGGCCGAGCAGGAAATTGTCCAGGCGCTGGCCGGCGCGGTCGGCCGGAACGGTGATCATGCGCACGGAAGGCTTGTCGCCGGCCGGCTTGGTGGGGTCTTGTGCAGTCATCAGCCTGTTTATTCTGTTACACTCGGGGGGCGAGATAAGGGATTGATTTCGTTGGAAGTTACTCAGGGCCAGAAGCCCCGCTTCCGACGAATCCGGCACAGTGCGCGACCACCGCCCGCGGGGCGGCCATGTTAGCGGCTCACCGGCGTTCCCGGCCATCGCCGATTGCCTGACACGCAGTCGCGCTGAACATGTCCCGTGCGGCGCTCCAGCCTGGCTGACAGCTGCCTCCGGCCCTGCAACACCCAAAACCAGAAAATTGAAGCGCTCCCGCGGCCTGCCGTGGTGTCGTAGCGCTGGAAACCCAAGCCGCCCTCCCCGCGCTTGCGCGAATGGGCGGCGAGCCGTGTCCAGAGGCGAAACTCCATGGCGTTCCGCGCGGTAGCCGCTTGCGAGGAACGCAACAATGAAGCGAATGCTGATCAACGCCACGCAGGCTGAAGAGCTGCGTGTTGCCATCGTGGATGGCCAGTCGTTGTATGACATCGACATCGAGCAGCCGTCCAAGGAACAGAAGAAGTCCAACATCTACAAGGGCCGGATCTTCCGCATCGAGCCCTCGCTGGAAGCGGCCTTCGTTGAATACGGTGGTGGCCGCCATGGCTTCCTGCCGCTGAAGGAAATCTCCCGCGATTACTTCCAGGCCGGTGTCGACCACAACAAGGCCGGCATCCGCGAGCTGCTGAGGGAAGGCCAGGAAATCGTCGTCCAAGTGGACAAGGAAGAACGTGGCAACAAGGGCGCCGCCCTGACCACGTTCATCTCCCTGGCCGGCCGTTACATGGTGCTGATGCCCAACTCCCCCAGTGCCGGCGGTGTTTCCCGTCGCATCGAGGGTGAAGACCGGGCGGCCCTGAAGGACGCTCTGGACAAGCTGAACATCCCCGACGAAATGGGCGTCATCATCCGTACCGCCGGCGTCGGCCGCGATGCGGAAGAGCTGCAGTGGGATCTGGATTACCTGCTGAACGTCTGGCGCGCCATCGCCGAAGCCGCCCTGAGCAAGCCGGCCCCGTTCCTGATCTACCAGGAATCGCGCCTGATCGTGCGCGCCCTGCGTGACTACCTGCGCGCCGACATCGGCGAGATCCTGGTGGACACCGAGGAAATGTACGAGCACGCCAAGGAGTTCATGCAGCAGGTGATGCCGCAGACCCTGCGCAAGCTCAAGCATTACAAGGACGACATCCCGCTGTTCAACCGCTTCCAGATCGAATCGCAGATCGAAGGCGCCTACGAGCGCAACGTGCGCCTGCCGTCGGGCGGCTCGATCGTGGTCGACCAGACCGAAGCGCTGACTGCCGTCGACGTCAACTCCTCGCGCGCCACCAAGGGCAGCGACATCGAGGACACCGCGTTCCAGACCAACCTGGAAGCGGCCGAGGAAGTGGCCCGCCAGCTGCGCCTGCGCGACCTCGGCGGCCTGGTGGTGATCGACTTCATCGACATGGCTTCCAACAAGCACCAGCGCGAAGTCGAGAACCGCCTGGCCAACGCGCTCAAGTACGACCGTGCACGCGTGCAGGTTGGCCGCATCTCGCGCTTCGGCCTGCTGGAAATGAGCCGCCAGCGCCTGCGTCCGAGCCTGGGCGAATCCAGCCAGATCGTCTGCCCGCGTTGCGACGGCCATGGCCGCATGCGCAGCGTCGAGTCGCTGTCGCTGTCGATCATCCGCGTCGCCGAAGAGCATGCGATGAAGGAGAACACCGGGCAGGTGCTGGTACAGGCCCCGGTGGAGATCGCCAATTACCTGCTGAATGAAAAGCGCGGCGCGCTGGGCGAAATCGAGAAGCGCCACGAGGCGCCGATCGTGATCGTTGCCGACGAGCAGCTGCACACCCCGCATTACACCGTTACCCGCCTGCGCGACAACGAGCTGGGCGAGGAAAGCGGCAAGCCGAGCTACCAGCGCGGTACTCCGCGCAAGCTGCCGGTGCACGCACTGACCAAGGGCCAGCTGAACATCCCGCCGCCGATGGTGACCCAGGTCAAGCACAACTCCCCCGCCCCGGTGCGGGAGGAAGTGGAACCGACCGCTGCGCCTGCACCGGCACCGGTGGCCGCAGTGGCTCCCGCTGCCGCCGCCAGCGGTGGCGTGGTTGGTTGGCTCAAGCGCATCTTTGGCGGCGAGCCCGCTCCCGCTCCTGCGCCGGCACCGGCCGCCCGCCAGCAGCAGGATGGCGGTCGCCGTGACCGCAACAAGGATCGCAACAAGGACCGCAAGGACCGTCGCGAGGACAGCCGTGGCAACGGCGGCAATGGCAATGCGCAGCAGCAGAAGGACGGCGGCAACCGCAAGGACCGCGGTGAGCAGCGCAAGGATGGCCGCAACGGCGGCAGCCAGGCCAATGGCAATGGCCAGCAGCAGCCGCAGCAGCAGGGCAAGCCGAAGGATGCCCAGCAGCCGCAGCAGCAGGGCAAGCCGAAGGATGCCCAGCAGCCGCAGCAGCAGAACAAGCCGCGCAACGAACAGGGCCAGGGGCAGCAGCAGCCGAAGCTGAAGCAGCCGAGGCAGCCGCGCCCGCAGGACGGTGACAAGCCGGCCGAGAAGCCGCAGCGTGCCGCTGCCGAAGCCCCGGCCGATGTCGTGACCGCTGCCGCTGCCGTGGCTACCACGACTGCGGTTGCGGCCACGGTTGCGGTGCAGGAAGAAAAGGCACTGGCACCGGCCGTCGCCACTGAAAACGTGGTCGACACCGTCGCGGCCGTGGACACCGCCGCAACGACCGATGCCGAGGTCGTGGTTGCGACCGGGGCTGCCGAGGATGCTGCGGCCGATGCCGCAGGCGATCAGACCGGCGAAGGCGCAACCCGCCGCCGCCGTGGCCGTCGCGGTGGTCGTCGTCGTCGTCGTGGTGGCGCCGAGAACGCTGCAGGTAGTGACGTACTGGGTGATGACCTGGACGACGGCGATGATGCCGAAGGCGAGGACAACGACGGCGATTCGGTCGAGCAGACCGCCCCGGCTTCGGTCGGCGCACCGGCAGCCGCCGTGCAGCCGTCGCGTTCGCAGCCGGAATTCGATTTCGATGACGAAGTCGAGCCGGCCGCCGCTGATGCCGGCAAGCCGGCACGTGCGCCGGTTGCAGTGGCTGCCGCGGTTGCCCCGGTTGCTGCCGTAAGCAGTGCCGTGGTCGAGGCAGCCGCTCCAGTGGCCGCCGCAGTGCAGACTCCGGCTCCGGTGGAAGCAGTCGCCAAGGTCGAACCGGCCCCGTCGCCGGTGCAGACCAGCATGCTGGATGCCATCGATGCAGCGACGCCGGTGCAGCCGGCGCCTGAAGCGGCTCCGGTGATCGAGGCGAAGCCGCCGGTGACCGAGACCGCTGCTGCGATCGAAGCAGCTCCGGTCGCTGAACCGACCGCGGTGGTCGAAGCCGCACCGGTGGCCGAGCCGAAGCCGGTGGTGGCCGATGTTGCGCCGGTGGTTGAAGCTGCTCCGGCAGTCGAACCGAAGGCCGAGGTTGAAGTCGCCCCGGTCGCCGAGCAGCCGGCAGCCCCAGTGGCTGTCGAAGCCGCACCGGTGGACGCCGCTGCGCCGGTCGCCGATGCGGTCGTGCCGGCGCAGGTCGACCCGATCGCCGATGGCCATGCCGACGCTGCCGCACAGGCCGCCGACGCGCAGGCGTCGGAAGAGGACGAAGACGCCGGCAAGCGCACGCCACCGGTCGCCTGATCGATCCTTGATCGGCAAGAACGAAACGGCGGGGATCGATGATCCCCGCCGTTTCTGTTTGTGACGTATCAGATGCCGTAGCGAACGCCTGCCGCGTCGCCACGCGATGCCGTTATCAGGGCTTCGGCGCGAACTGCAGCCGGGTCCACACCCCGTAGTGATCGGAGGCCCAGCGGCCGCCGTCATCAGGCTGGTCGAACAGGATCTTCGCTTCGCGCGCGACCATCTCGTCCTGCTGGAAGAAGATGTGGTCGATCCGCGACGGCGCCTGGTAGTAATGGCGGTTGAGCGTGCTCACACCCGCCAGGTCGGTGTTGACGTGCACGCTGCCGTAGCTGTCGCCGTAGTGGCTGCGCAGTTCGCTCAGATCGCCGGCATCGACCAGGGCGTTGAAGTCGCCGGCAATCACCACCGGTGCCCCCGCAGAACTGCCGGCGATGAAACGCAGCAGATCCTCGACCTGGTTGCGGCGGATGCGCTGGCCGGCGTCGTCACTGCGCTCGTTGAGATGGGTGGCATAGACATTGACCGGCCTGCCGTCCACGTCGATACGCAGATGGGCCACGGTGCGGTAGTCATCCAGCGGCAGCAGCAGGTGCTCGCCATGCGCCAGGATCGGGCGCCGGGTCAGCAGCGCATTGCCATAACGCTTGGGTGCACCCACCGGATCGGTGGACACGAATACGTACCGGTAGCCGAGCTGGCTGGCCAGCCACTGCGCCTGGTTGCGCACGTTGCGCTTCTGGATCACCTCCTGCAGCGCGACGGCATCGGGCTGCAGGCGCTTGAGCTCGGCCACGATCGTGCGACGACGGCTGGGCCAGTCCTCGCGGTCGTGGTGCAGGTTGAATGTGACCATGCTCATGCCGGGCTCGCCGACCGCTGTGGCCGCGCCAGCCGCGCTGGCCAACTCAGCGGCTGGCGCCAGCCCGGGCAGGGCCAGCGCGATCGCCAGCCCCAGCGCGCACAAACCGCGACCGATTCCGAGCGGACCTCGCATGCTTACTTTTCCTTGCGTTCGGCGCGGCGCACCGCGCTGGGCACATCGATCTCGACGCATGCCGGCAACTGGTGCACATGCAGCTCGTTGTTGACCCATTCCGCCGCCTCGCCGTTGACCGTCGCCTGGCCCGGCTCGCCTGCATACGGCCATGGCAGCACCACGCCACCGGCCGGCGGCACCAGCCCGGGCTGCACTTCCAGCACCAGCTGCTTGTCGCTGCGCTGCAGGCGATAGTTGAGCTGCCCCTGCGGCGTGCGCAGGCCCTGCACGGCAATGCCCTCGCCCTGCAGCCACGCCACCGGGATACCGGCGGCCAGCACCAGCGCCTCATCCGCATCGCGGTTGTAGCCGAACATGTCCAGCGCCGAACGGACGAAGTCCGAGGCCACCCAGGCATGCGGCAGGTCACCCACGAAGAACGGCTTGCGCGGCGTGCGCGAGACGACCTCGGCCCACTGGTTCCAGGCCTGCGGTGCACGATCCTTGAAGAAGAACTCGGTGGCCTGCCAGGCACGATCACGCCATCCCAGGCGCACGAACGCGGCGACGTTGCGCCATTCGTACGGCGTGTAGTCCTTCCATTCGCGCTTGCCATCGCGGCGCCCGACGAATTCGTTCCAGTAACGCTGGAAGGTCGCGTCCAGCGCCTCCTGCGGCAACCGCCCCTGCTCGCCGCCGGGCGCCAACGCGATCGTGGTGGAAGTGGCGTCGAAGTCACCCAGCTCGGCCGAGCCCGGCAGGTAATCAATGCGGTGCTGCTGCATGGCCGCCAGCAGCGAGGCCTGCAGGTCATCACGGAACTGATCACGCGATTCGCTGATCTGCATCGCCTCGACCTTGCCCAGCTGCGCCGCCAGTTGCGCGGCGTCCTTGTAACCACGCAGCGCCCAGAAGTTGTCCCAGTACGAATGCATCGGCTTGGCCGAATAGCCCTCGTGGCTGATCGAGGCCGGCATCATCCCGTAGAAGGCAGGATTGCGCGCGCGGTTCTCCTCGGTGCGCTCGCTGCCCCGCAGTTGTTCCATGTAGCTGTAGGCGCCCAGCACATGCGGCCACATCTGCTCGAGGAAGGCCGTGTCGCCGGTATAGCGGCCGTACTCGGCGATGTTGTAGATCAGTTCGCCGTGGCTGTCGTTCTCCGGCACCGGGTCGCTGCCACGCGCATCGACGCAGCACGGCACCTTGCCGTTTTCAAACTGATAGGGCGCATACCAGGTCACGTAGTCACGCACGGCATCGCTGCGCCCCATCCGCAGCAGGCCTTCGGAGATCATCGCGCCATCGCGGATCCAGCTGCGTGCATAGGAGCGCGTACCGGGCTGCAGGCGCGGGCCGACCCGCGAGATCAGCATGTGCGCCACCGCGGTGCGCAGGGTTTCCACCAGCGGTTGGCCGGCGGCGGGCACCTGCAGGGTCACCACGCCCAGCTTGTCGCGCCACATCGTCGCCACCTGCTGCTGTGCCTTGGCCACGTCCAGCGCCTGCGGCGCCCAGCTGCCGGTCTGCGGCAGCACGATCGCCACCTCGCGGCTCTGCCCGGGTTCGAGCTTGATCGTGTACAACAGTGCGCCGGACGCCATGCCGGTCGGGTCCTTCACCGCAGTAGTGCCGGGCAGCTTGCCGCTGGCCAGGTGCATCGCATCCAGTTTGCCGTCGAAGCTGCTGGCAAAGCGCGCATCCGGTACCTGCAGTGGATACAGCCGCGGTTCGCCATTGATGCGCACCAGCTGCTCGCCCACGTCCAGGCTGTCGATGCGGCTGAAGCCGCCCACGGTGTTGAGGAACTGGGTGGGGGGATTGACCTGCCACGGGCGGATCGCCAGGGCCAGGGTGTATTCGTGCGCGACCTTGTCCGGATTGCTCAAGCGGTAGCGCCCGATCAGCTGCGCGCGTTCGGGCGTGCCCTGCACGAAGCTTGTCACCGAAAGGCCGGCCTTCTCGTGCACCCAGTCGACCGTGGCGATCGGCAGGTAACGATCCTGCAGTGACTGGCTGATGGCAACGTTCGACCAGTCAAGCAGCTTGCCGTCGAGGCGGATGAACGGCTCGATGCTGAAGCTGCCCTTGGCCGGCTCCAGCGCACCGTCCTCGCTGATCAACGCCTGTTCCTGGCCGCCGTCCAGGCCAAGCAGCGTCCAGTACGGCTGCTCGCCAACGTAGGCGCGCGGCAACGCGCCACGCGGCAGGTCGGCCGCCACCGAGGACAGGAAGGCATTGGGAGTCGCGGCGAACGCCAGCGGCTTCAGGGTGATGTCACGGATGCCGTAGCGCCAGTTCGGCCCGCCCTGCAGGTCGAAACGCACGTAGCGCGCATCGGTGTCGGGCAGTGCCAGCCAGTCCCGGCCTCCGGCACCTGCGGTCACTTCGCGCACGGTACGCCAGTCACGGCCATCCTCGGAGGTACGCACGGTGTAGCGATTGGCTTCCAGGTCGGGCAGCCAGTCGATTACCGCACCGCCGATCTCGCGGTTCTTGTGCAGGTCCAGGCTGATGGTCTGCTGCTTGACCCCGCCACTGATCCAGAAGGTATCGGACTTGCCGTCGATCATCCGGTCCTGCAGCGCGGTTGCGGTATCGGCGATCACCGAGGGCCGCAGCGCCGAATCATCCTGCGCGGGCAGCCCCTGCAGGGTCAGCTTGTCGAAGCACACGGTACCGCGACCGCCGACCTTGCTGTAGATCGTGAATTCCATCGACGCGCTGCGCGCCATGTCCTTCTCTGGCGATGGCCCCCAGGCCTTGTCGATCTGCCGGCGGCGGTACTCCACCGGCGTCCACGCCTTGGGGAAGGCATAACCGGGGCGGTTGACCCACCACACGTTGTCGCCGCTGGCGTCGATCAGCTTGAACTGCAGGTCGTTGGCAGGCGAATCACCGCGCAGCTGGAAGCCGAAGCGGTAGTTGGCCGGGTACTCGATGTTCAGCGGGCGGCGGATGCCGACATAGCCGGAGACCTCATGGAAGTCGTAATCCAGGCACAGCGCGCGGCCACCGCCAGCGCCACTGACCGGCCGCAGCGAGCCGCTGACCTGGTCGGACAACACCAGCTTCCAGGCGCTGATGTCGTCGAAATCATCCAGCACCTTCGGCGCGGGCAGCGCCGGTGGTGCGGCGATCGCCAGGGAAGACCACAACAGGCCCAGTCCAACGGCGATCGCACGCATCATCCCTTCACACTCCCCAGCAACAATCCTTGGATGTAGTACCGCTGCAGCACCAGGAACAGCGCCAGCACCGGAACCACGGTGACCACTGCGCCGGCCATCATCATTTCCACGTCCATGATGTGTTCGCGCGAGAGGGTGGCCAGGGCCACCGGCAAAGTGTAGTGCTCCTGGTCGGTCAACACGATCAAGGGCCACATGAAATCGTTCCAGGCGCCCATGAAGGTGAAGATCGCCAGCGTCACCAGCACCGGCTTCAGCATCGGCAGCACGATCTGGAAGAAGATCCGCAGCTCCCCTGCCCCGTCGATGCGTGCCGCTTCCAGCAGCTCATCGGGAATGGAGCGGGCGTACTGGCGCACCAGGAAGATGCCGAACACGCTGGCCAGCGCCGGCACGATCACGCCGCCGAAACTGTTGACCAGGCCCAGCTGCTTCATCAACAGGAACAGCGGCAGCATCGCCACCTGTGCCGGGATCACCAGCGCCGCCATCAGCACCTGGAACAGCCGCTCACGACCGGCGAACTGCAGCTTGGCGAAAGCGTAGCCGGCCATCGTGTTGAGCAGCAGCGAACCGAGGGTGATCGCCAGCGACACCAGCAGGCTGTTGGCGAAGTTGCCGCCCATGCCGGTGCGCGCGAACAGCTCGGTGTAATTGTGCGTGGTGATGCTGGACGGCAGCAGCGGCGGCGGGAAATGGGTGGCCTCGCCCTGCGGCATGAACGACACCGACAGCATCCACAGCAACGGTGCCAGGCTGACCAGGGCCAGCACCAGCAGCGCGCCATTGATCATCCACGGGTGCCAGCGTGACTGGCCGATTTCACGACTCATACCAACTGCCTCTTGCGGCCAAAGCGCAGCATCACGGTGGTCACCGCCAGGATGATCAGGAACAGCAGGAACGCCACAGCCGAGGCGCGTCCCAGGTTCCACCACTTGAAGCCTTCCTCGAACATGAAATACAGCACGCTGACGGTGCTCTGCAGTGGGTCGCCGCGGGTCATCACATAGGGTTCGGCGAACAGCTGGAAGTACCCGGATACGGTGATCACCCCGACCACCAGCAGCACCGGACCGAGCATCGGCAGGGTGATGTGCAGGAACTGCTTCCAGCGCGAGGCGCCGTCGATGCGCGCGGCCTCGTAGAGGTCATGCGGGATCGCCTGCAGGCCGGCCAGGAAGATCACCATGTTGTAGCCGAAGTTCTTCCACACCGCGAACAGCATGATGGTCGGCATCGCCCAGTTGGGATCGCCCAGCCAGTCGATCGGGCTGATGCCAAGATGGCCCAGACCGTAGTTCACCAGGCCATAGCTGGTGTGGAACAGGTAGCGCCAGATCACCGCTACCGCCACCAGCGTGGTCACCACCGGGGCGAACAGCGCGGTGCGGAACAGCGCCTTGAAGCGCGCGGCCGGGGCATTGAGCAGCATCGCCGCGCCCAGCGATACGCCGATCGACAACGGCACCCCGATCACCACGAAATAGGTGGTGTTCCACAGCGACTTCCAGAACATCGGGGTCTGCAGCAGGTCGATGTAGTTGCCCAGACCCACGAAGCGCAGGTTGCTGCTGTCGGCCAGCGCATACAGGTCGAAGTCGGTCACGCTCAGCGCCAGCGCCGAAGCCACCGGCAGGCCGAAGAACACACCAAGCACGATCAGCGAGGGGCCGGCGAAGATCCAGCCGGCAAGCGAAGTACGTTTCATTGCGGGCTCCCGGCCGCGACTGCACTGGTCGAACCCGAGGGGGGTGCGCTGCGCTGCAGGCGTTGTTGTTCATGCATCCAGCGACGCTTGGCCAGCACCTTGTCCACGCGCTGGTCCAGTTCGGCCACGGCCTTGTCCTGCGGCAGGCCACCACGCACCACCTGTTCGGTGACGATGCGCATTTCCTGCACGATGCGCTCCCATTCGAGCACCTTCGGGGTCGGCTTGACCCGCTCCAGCTGGTCTCTGAAGGCGGCGGCAAGTGGATCGTTGGCCAGCGACGACGCATTCCAGGTGCTGCGACGCGGCGGCAGGTCGCCGATGATCGCGTGGAAGCGCGCCTGGATTGCCGGCCGCGACAGGAATTCGATCAGCTTCCAGGACGCTTCCTTCTGCTGCGACTTGCGGAAGATCACCAGGCTGGTACCACCGGCGATGCCCGCGCCCGGACCGTCCGGACCCGGCAGCGCGGCCGTGCCCCACTGCCCTTCCAGTTCCTTCGGCTGCAGCTTCTTGAACTCGCGGATGTTCCAGGGGCCGGAAATGTAGAACACGTTGAAGCCGCGGAAGAATTCATCCCAGACGTTGGAGATCTGCGTCTCGGACATCTTCGGCGCCCAGCCCTGCTCGAACATGTTGGCGTAGAACCCCAGCGTGCGGCGGAAGCCGGGGCTGGAGAAATTGCCACGGGTGTCGTCGTCGCGCAGCAGCGGATCGGGCTGCTGCAGGGCCAGCGACAGCTGCTGCTCGAACTCGTTGATCGGCATCAGCACCGCATAGCGGTTCGGGCCCTGCATGCGCTTGATCGCGGCCATCTGCTCGTCCCATTCGGCCCAGGTGCGCGGCGGATGGTCGAAGCCGGCCTTGGCCAGCAGGTCCTTGCGGTAATAGATCAGGCGGGTATCGACGTACCACGGCACCCCGACCAGCTCGTTGTGGATCACGTTGGTATCCCAGATGCCCTGGAAGTAGTCCTTCGGATCGACAACGGTGGAATGCTGCACGAACGGCTGCAGCGGGGTCAGCGCGTTGAGCTCGGCGAACTCGGGTACCCAGGTGTTGCCCAGCTGGCACACATCGGGCAGGCCGTCGGCGGCAAAGGCGGTCAGCAGCTTTTCGTGCGCGGCCGTCCACGGGATGTTCTGCACATCGACCTTGATGCCGGGGTTCTCCGCTTCGAATTCGTGGATCAGCTCGCTGACCACTTCGGCCTCGCGCCCCATCGCCCAGAAGCGCACGGTGGTGGTGCCCTGCTCGGGGCGCGCGCAGCCTGCCATGACCAGCGCGGCCAGTGCAGGCAATGCCCAGCGTCGCAGGCGGTGTTTCCAGTCGTGCACCTTGTTACTTCCCCTGGCCGGTGTTGCGGTTGGCATTGTTTTTCTGTTCCTGCGCGGCGGCCGCACGTGATTCAGCGATACCGACCGCACGTGCTGCGGCGGCCTTTTCATCCTTCTGCAGCTCAAGCGGCTGGAAGGAACCTTCCGGTGCCAGCCAGCCACCACTGAAGCCCGCCCGTTCCAGACCCTTGCGGATGTACGGGTTCTTCTTCATCACATCCCAGACGAAGTCGTTGCGGTAGTTGGCGATCATGGTCAGGATCGGGCCCTGGTCGATGGCGATGTAGTCGCTGGCGACCCAGCCACGATCGGGTACCACCCGCCCGGTCTTGATCGGGATGTCGTAGCTGAAGCTGGGATTGAACGAATCCAGGAAGCCATAGCTGGAGTAGATGTAGTCGCCGTAGCGCTTGTGCATCTCCAGCGTGGCCGGAATCACTTCCTCGGGCGCGAACACGACCGACGAGATCGCGGCGGTCGGCGCGATCGTACCGTCATCGAAATTCTCGCGCAGGCCTGCGCCGCGCGACGAGTAATGGCGGAACTGGCGCTGCTCGCCCCGGTATTCCTGGGTGGTGTTCTGCGGACCATCACTGGCGGTCAGGCCCCAGACGTTCTCGCCATATTCCTTCCAGTTCATCGGGTTGGCGATGGCGTACTCACGCTGGGCCAGCGCCGCCGAACGGCTGTTGAGGAAGTAGGTGCTGCCACGCTCGCGCATGTACGCATCCTGGATATCGCGGAAGTCGATCCAGACATGGCTGTACTGGTGGCCGAACAGCGGACCGAAGGACAGGTATTCCTGGCCCTGGTAGACGCCCCAGTCGTTGTCGTAGGTGCGCGTCCATACCGTCCACGCATCCGGGCTGACCGGGTGGCTGGGCGAGCCCAGGGCGAGGATGTAGACCATCATCGCTTCGTTGTAGCCCATCCAGTCATGGTCGATGAAGCCGTTCTCCGGGAACCAGCCCATCGAGATCAGCGGCGCACGCTGCTGCAGCCACGGCCAGTCGACCTGCTTGTACAGGGTGTCGGCGATCTGCCGGATTTCCTTCTCGCGCGGATCGTCGCCGTCGTAGTACGACTGGGCGAACAGCACGCCCATCATCAGCAGCGCGGTATCCACCGAGGACAGTTCCACCCAGCTGTCGTAGCGGCGCCCTTCCTGCATGTCCAGGAAGTGGTAATAGAAGCCCTTGTAGCCGGCCTTGCCGGTGCGCTGCGGGCCCATCGGCACGTCGCGGAAGAACTTCAGGGTGGTCAGGGTGCGGTCGATCGCCTGGTTGCGGCTGACCCAGCCGTTCTCGATGCCGATCGGATAAGCGGTCAGGGCGAAGCCGACCGAGGCGATGCTGGCGAACGGCCGCGACGGATAGCGGTCCGGGGTCAGGCCGTTGATCTCGTTGGTGGTATCCCAGAAGAACTGGAAGGTGCGGCGCTCGATGTCATCGAACAGCGGCGGCAGCTCCGGCTTCATCGGCCGCGGCGGTGCGTCGGCCTCGATCAGGATCACCGGCGGGCGCGGCTTGGCAGGCTCCTGCTGGGCCGGTTTGCAGGC
Organism: Stenotrophomonas sp. 2694; assembly: GCF_040548715.1. Taxonomy (NCBI): domain Bacteria; kingdom Pseudomonadati; phylum Pseudomonadota; class Gammaproteobacteria; order Lysobacterales; family Lysobacteraceae; genus Stenotrophomonas; species Stenotrophomonas sp. 2694. The sequence goes on along the minus strand of NZ_JBEPSG010000023.1, from coordinate 37,988 downwards.
GGCGATGGCCAGGGTCATCGCAGCGGCGGTCATCAGGTGGCGTGCCTGCATGGCGCGGTTCCTCCGGTGGGCTGATCGATGAAAGAGCATAACGTCCAATGACCTGAAATCGTTTACAAAGTGCGGTCTTAAAAAACCACGAAAACGTGGTTGATGACACCGCGGTCATTGCCCACGCCATTGCCCCCTGCCCGGCAATGGCGTGGGCAATGGACCGGCCCGGAGGCCGGCCATTGCCGTTGAAACCGGAGCCATCGGCGAACCGATGGCTCCGTACTGCATCAACTTCCCGCGATCAGAAGCGGAAGCCCACTTCGGCCTTGACCTGACGCGGAGTACCGATGATGTCGCCGGTCTCGTTGTAGCTGGCCTGCAGCTTGCCGTTGGTCTTGACGTAGTTGTAGGTGGAGAAGTTGTCGAAGTTGAACACGTTGATGATGTCGATACGCGCGTACAGCTCGGTATCGCCCGCCAGCTTGAACGTCTTCGTCGCCTGCAGGTCGACCGAACGGTAGCCGAAGATCTTGCCACCCACCAGGAACTTGCCATTGGCGTTGGGCACAGCCGCCTGCGGCGTCGGCAGGTTGTAGCCACTGGCCTGCGGCACCGGGTACCAGTCATTGACGGCGGTCGGGGTAGCCAGGGTGATCTTGCCGCCGAAGGTGATGCCCCAGAAGCCCGCGTACGAACCGGTGACCACCAGGCGGTGGCGCGGCGCGCCGTTGGAACGGATGGTCGGGTAATCCTCGATCAGGCCGCGGTCGAAGGCGTACTTCTCGTTGATGTCGCGGTTGTGGCGCGCGGTCGTCCAGGTGTAGGCGATCGAGGTACCCCAGCCGCTTTCCTGGGTGAACGGCTTCTGCGCCGACAGCAGGATCTGGGTCGCACGGGTCTTGATGCCCTGCTGGCCGATGATCAGGCTGCCGAAGCCCGGCACGTTGCAGCTCCAGGCCTGGCTCAGGCCCGGCTCGGTGCCACCGCACAGGCGCGGGTCATCGAAGAACTGGCCGGTCGGGTAACGGTTGCCCAGGGTGAAGGCGAAGCCGTCGTAGCTCAGGGTACGGGCGATGGTGGCGTCGGTCAGCCAGTCACCGATCTGGTTGCTCATGCCCAGGCTGAACTGATCGGAGTACGGAGCCTTCAGCTTGTTGTTCAGCAGATCCACTTCCAGGCCGGCATTGCTGGTCGCACCGACCAGGCTCTGCAGGTTGCCGATGCCGTTGAGCAGGTTCGGGTTCCAGTCATAGCAGGCGGCCTGGCCGTTGATGCAGGTGCCGGTGGCCGGGTTGCGGAAGTAGATGGTCGGCTGCGGCAGGGCCAGCTTGGTGGTTTCCAGCTGCAGGTTGTCGAACAGGTCGCGGTCGTACGAACGGCCGGCACCACCGTGAATCACGTGCTGCTCGTCGGCGTTGATGTCATACGAGAAGCCCAGGCGCGGCTGCCAGGCATCCTTGAATGCCTTGCGGTTGTGGCCGTTGCTGATGTAGTCGCTGATGTCCAGGCCGCCCAGCGCCAGCGAATCGGCGTAGGTCTGGCCGGCGGCAGCACGCGGATCCTGCGAATAGATCGCGTCGACCACGGCCTGCGGGGTGACGAAGTCCAGGTAGGACGGGGTCTTTTCGTAGTCCCAGCGCAGGCCGAGGTTGATCTGCAGGTGGTCGTTGACCTGCCAGTCGTCCTGGATGAACACGCCGTACTGCTTGGACTTCGAACGCACTTCACCGGACACGCCGTCCACGCCGGTCACCGGCTTGACGAACTGCGCCTTGTACGGAATGGAATCGGGGAAGTCCGGATCGCCCAGGCTGTAGGTGAAGGTCGGGTTGATCTGCGCCGCATCGGAGGCGTACAGGTCGATCGCCTTGTACTTCACGCCCATCTTGATGGTGTGGTCGCCGGCCCACTGGATGCCGTCCAGGGTCAGGTTGTCTTCGATCGACCAGCCCTTCTGGCCCTTCACCTGCGAATCCAGTGCCGATGCGCCACCGATCTTCACCACGGTGCGGTCTTCGGTACCGTCCGGTGCGGTGTAGGTGATGCCGTTGGCCAGGGTCAGCGGGGTCGGGTTGTTGAACGAATCTTCATGGGTGACCATCATTTCGTTGTAGTAACGCTCGCCGCTGTGGTTCCAGCGCAGGGCGTAACGACGGTCGGTGTTGACCACTTCACGACCGGCTTCCGGCGAGGTCTGGCCACTGAACTGCGACTGGGTTTCGTCGCGGTCCTGGAAGGTCAGCTCGATGCGATCGTTGTCGGTCGGCTCGAAGTCGATCTTGCCGAAGATCAGATCCTGCTGGAACGGCTGGCTGGCCGGGCCCAGGCCGGCGGCGCCTGCGGGCGGCAGCAGGCCGGCAGCACCGGTGACCGCGCCGTCCGGCGCGATGGTGACCGGCAGGTCGAAGCGCTTGGCTTCGTAGGTCACGAAGAAGTGCGCCTTGTCCTGGATGATCGGGCCGCCCAGGGCGAAGCCGTATTCCTTCTCGGCCGAGACCATCTTGTCCTTGCCGCCCTGGCGCTCGGCCGGGGTCTTGGCGCGCATGTCCTCATCGGTGTAGCGGTAGAACGCCTCACCCTTGAATTCATTGGTACCGGACTTGGTGGCAGCGGTCACTGCGGCGCTCGACACCTGGCCGTACTCGGCCTTGTAGTTGCCGCTGATGACCTTGTATTCGCCGATGGCCAGCTGCGGGAACGGGTTGCCGGCGCTGCCGGACTGGCCGGCCACGCCGCCGCCCTTGACGTAGCTCTTCTGGCCCACGCCGTCGATGTAGACGTTGGTACCGTCGGAATTGGTGGCACCGCCGCGCAGCGAGGTGTTGCCCTTGGCATCACGGGTGAAGATCAGGCCCGGCACCGCGTCGGCGAACTCCAGGAAGTTGCGCGACACCTGCGGGGTGGTCTGGATCTGCTGCAGGCTGACGGTCTTGCCGACTTCGGAGGTACGCACTTCCTGCAGCAGGGTCGGCGCGACGACGTTGACGGTGTCCAGGTTGGTGGCGGCGGTCGAGCCGGTACCACCGGCAGCCGCCTCGCTGAAGTTCAGCGTCGCGGTCGAGGCGACGGTGACGGTGACCTTCTGGGTCTGGCCGTTGGCGACCACGTTGTAGGTGCCCGGATCCAGGCCCATCAGCGAGTAGCTGCCGTCGGCACGCACGGTGCCGCGACGGACGGTGCCGGTGGCGACGTTGGTGGCGGTGACTTCGGCACCGGCCTGGGCGCCGGAGACCTGGCCGCGCAGGCTGGCGTTGGCCGACTGCGCCATGACGTTCGGGGCGGCGGCCAGCATCAGGCAGCTGACCAGTGCGGTGCTCAGCAGCCGGCGCGCCGGGGTGCGGATAGTGGAATGCATCATCAACTCAATCTCCGGGTGGCGGTGACCGCTTGCGCGGCACCTGCGATCAATCAAAAAAGAAGGAACGCCTCTGGCTTCAATGGCCGGATGGCGGAGTGGTGGAATCGCGAACAATCAGGCGCGGGACCAGGGTCTGCTTGTCCCCTGCCCCTTCCGTGGAGGTGCCGTCCATCAACTGCAACAAACGCGACATCGCCCGATCGCCCAGTTCGGCAATGCTGACCTGCATGGTGGTCAGCGACGGGTGAACGAAACGCGCAAGCGGAATGTCATCGAAGCCGGCCAGGGCGACATCGGTCGGGACATGGACACCTGCCTGCGCGAAGGCATACAGGCAACCCAGGGCCATCATGTCGTTGGCGGCGAATACGGCATCGGGCAGCGTGCCGGCTGCCAGCAACTCCTGACCGGCGCGATGGCCGGAAGCTTCGTCGAAATCACCGGGCAGCTCGATGCCTTCGGCGCCGCTGCCAAACGCCGCCAGCGCGTCACGGAAGCCGCGCAGGCGCTCGCGCGCGTCGAAGTTGAGGTCCGGGCCAGAAATGAATGCAATGCGCCGATGGCCAGCATCGAGCAGGTGGCGGGTCATCGCCATTGCCCCTGCATGGTCATCGATGCTCAACACCGGATGGTCCTGCCCAGGCAGGTAGGTGTTGATGAGTACCGTCGGCAATGCCTGCGGCAGGTTGTCGGTCAGGAACCCCGGGCTCTCCGCATAGGGCGAGAGCACCAGCAGACCGTCGACCCGGCCGCGCATGGCACGCAGGGCTGCACCCTGCTGCTCCTGGTCGCCGTGATAGCTCGACACCAGCAGGTGCTGGCGCCGGCTGCGGGCGACGTTGTCGATGCCACGCATCAGTTCGGAAAAGAATTCGCCGTACAGGTCCGGAAGCACCACGCCCACCGTATTGGTGCGGCGGCTGCTCAGGCTGCGGGCGGCGGCGTGCGGGGTGTAACGCAGCCGTGCGGCCACCTCCAGCACAAGCTGGCGGACCGGTTCGGCGACATTTTCATGCCCGTTGAGCGCGCGCGAAACGGTGGCCACAGAGACCTTGGCTTCACGGGCGACGTCTTTGATTGTTATGGCTGCCTTGTTCACGAAGCCGCCCTCCACGGCTTGGACCTACCAGCATTGGCGCGGAATGTAAGCGTTTCCATCTGCGCTTGTAAACAGTCCGTTAGACGAATGTCCCCAAACGGACACGGAAACCTGTCCCTGGCAGGCCCATCAACGGACCTGCCAGGACAGCGCGGGACAAGGCCTCAGCCCTGTTCTGACGGGGTATGCGCGCGGATGGACAACGCGTGGATGTCGGTTTCCATCAACGTGCCCAAGGCGGCGTAGACCGCGCGATGGCGCGCCAGCGGGGCCATTCCCGCGAAGCGCTCGCTGACCACGTGCAGGTTGAAATGGCCGCGACCATCGCGCGCTCCGGCATGGCCTGCATGGCGATGGCTGTCGTCTTCGATCTCAAGCACGCTGGGGGCCAGCGCGTGCTGCAGCGCATCACGAATCTGCTCGATCCGTTTCGCGTTCACGGCAGCACCTTGCGGAACGGACGCACCTGCACCCGCACGTAGACGCCCGCCGCGACGTACGGGTCGGCATCGGCCCAGGCCTGGGCCTGCTGCAACGAGTCGAAGCCGGCAATCACCACCGAGCCACTGAACCCTGCCGGGCCCGGGTCTTCGCTGTCGATCGCCGGACACGGTCCGGCCAGAAGCAGGCGGCCTTCATCGCGCAACGCGGTCAACCGTGCCAGGTGCTCAGGCCGCGCCTGCAGCCGCTGGGCCAGTACATCCTGGCCGTCATATCCTTCAATCACATACCACACCGGCATTTCCTCGCTTGCGTTGCTGGTGAAGCAATTCTAGCCAATCCAGCCCCGCGCCCGGCCTCGGCTGGACACTGGCGCGGCAAAGGCTTACCCTAGGAACCATTGCACGTGGCTGGATGCAGCAGCCCGTCGGTTTTTGCGGCCAACGCAGCCCCCGACGACCGACCCGCTGCTTCGAACCGGTCCACCCGACCGGGCCCCGTAGACGACCTCCCCGTAGTCCTGTCGCTGCCGTGTCCTGCGGAGCGTCCTGTTGTTTGATGTGTGGAACCGCGCCGAGACAGGCGCGCCTGGTGTCCTGGCGGTCCGTGGCAGTTGCCCGGTGTGCCAGCTACCGCGACTGGTCCGTTGCAATCCTGATCTCCATTAGATGACTTCCGAACTCGCGCTCGACGCGAACACGCCAACCCGGCCGCCCGCCCCCCAGCAGCAGGAAATGCCGCTGGCCGTGGTGCATGGGCAACCGGTCCTGCAGATTCCGCAGGACCTGTACATCCCGCCGGATGCGCTGGAAGTCATCCTGGACGCCTTTGAAGGACCGCTGGACCTGCTGCTGTACCTGATCCGCCGGCAGAACCTGGACGTACTGGACATTCCCGTGGCCGAGATCACCCGGCAGTACGTGGAATACATCACCGTGATGCGCGAGCTGCGCTTCGAGCTTGCCGCCGAGTACCTGGTGATGGCGGCGATCCTGGCGGAAGTTAAGTCGCGCATGCTGCTGCCCCGCCCCCCCAGCGTGGAGGGCGAGGAGGCCGATCCGCGTGCGGAGCTGGTGCGACGGCTGCAGGAGTACGAACGCTTCAAGCAGGCCGCCGAGGATATCGACGCCCTGCCCCGGCAGGACCGTGACACCACCGTGGCACATGCCTTCATGCCCGAGCGCGCCGCAGTGAAGCTGCCGCCGCCGGTGGACCTGAAGGAAATGCTGATGGCGCTGCACGACGTACTCAAGCGCGCCGAGCTGTTCACCGGCCACGCCATCAAGCGCGAGGCGCTGAGTGTCCGGCAGCGCATGGGTGAAGTGCTGGGGCGGCTTGAAGACGGCAGGTTCTATCGTTTTGAAAACCTGTTCACCGCCGAAGAAGGCAAGCTGGGCGTGCTGGTCACGTTCCTGGCAGTGCTGGAACTGGCCAAGGAGCAGCTGCTGGACCTGGTGCAGGAAGAACCGCTGGCGCCGATCTACGTGAAGTCCCTGGCCGCCGGCAATACCAATGCCCCGCTGCAGTTCAGCAGCGAGTTCGACGACAACGACGCCGCCAATGAAAACGAGTGAGCGCTGACTGCCGATGGATCAAACGCTGATCAACCGCATTGTCGAAGGTGCGCTGCTGGCCTCCAGCCAGCCGCTCACCCTGGCCCAGCTGAAGGACCTGTTCCCGGAAGATGAGCCGGCACCACCGGGCAGCATCGAACGTGCGCTGGAACGGCTGCGCGAGGGCTGCCAGGACCGTGGCGTGGAACTGGTGGAGGTGGCTTCGGGCTTCCGCTACCAGGTGACCGCCGAAGTACATGGCTGGATCAGCCGGCTGTGGACCGAACGCAAGACCCGCTATACCCGCGCCACCCTGGAAACACTGGCCCTGATCGCCTACCGGCAGCCGATCACCCGTGGCGAGATCGAGCAGGTGCGCGGCGTGGCGGTCAGCAGTAACATCATCCAGGCACTGGAAGAGCGCGAGTGGATCCGCGTGGTCGGCCACCGCGACGTACCCGGCAAGCCTGCGCTATTTGGCACCACCAAGGGCTTCCTGGACTACTTCGGGCTGAAGCGCCTGGACGAACTGCCGCCCCTTTCCGAGCTGAAGGACCTGGGCGACCTGGAACCGCAGCTGGCGCTGGATCGCGACGCACCCCTCGCCGCCAGTGCCGACGGCCCGGACGTGAGCGCCGACCCGGACGCCGCTGCAAATGACGACACCGGCACCACCGCCGGCGACACCCCCGATTCTGCCGACGCATTTCCTGCGGCGGCCGACGATGAGCAAGCACCTTCGCCCTCCGATGATGGGCACCCCGATTCCGCGCCGGGCGAGCGCGCGGTGACAGTGAACGAACGCGAAGACAACGCCGTCGCGAAGACGACCGTGGCTGTTGACCAAGCCGATTCCGAACCAGAGGCCGACCTCGAAACCGTCGGCCGGAGCAAAACTGATGAGTGACACCCCCCGCAAGCCCTCGTTGAACAAGCTTTCGCTCAAGCGCGAAGCCACGTCCGAACAGTTCAAGCTGGAAGAACGCCTGCACAAGGTCCTGGCCCAGGCCGGCCTCGGCTCGCGTCGTGCGCTGGAACAGCGCATTGCCGAAGGCCTGGTCAAGGTCAACGGTGAAGTCGCCCAGACCGGAATGTCGGTCAAGAGCGGCGACAGGATCGAACTCGACGGCCGCGGCTTCGTCGCCACTGCGCTGGCCGAGCCGTCGCGCGTGCTGGTCTACAACAAGCCGGAAGGCGAAGTGACCACGCGTGAAGACCCTGAAGGTCGCCCGACCGTGTTCGAATCCCTGCCGGCGCTGAAGGGTGCCCGCTGGATCGCCGTCGGCCGCCTGGACATCAACACCACCGGCCTGCTGCTGGCGACCACCGACGGTGAGCTGGCCAACGCCATGATGCACCCCTCCTTCGAGGTCGAACGCGAGTACGTGGTGCGCGTGCGTGCCCCGGAAGGCGAGGACAAAGTGCCCGATGCCGTCGTCGACCGCCTCACCCGTGGTGTCGCGCTGGAAGATGGCCCGGCCAAGTTCGATGAGATCGAACGCATCGGCGGTACCGATTCGCACGACTGGTTCCGCGTCGTGGTGAAGGAAGGCCGCAACCGCGAAGTGCGCCGCCTGTGGGAATCGCAGGGCTGCCAGGTCAGCCGCCTCAAGCGCACCCGCTACGGCAAGGTCAGCCTGCCGCGCGAACTGGCCCGCGGCCAGTCCGTCGAACTGCCGGGCAGCCAGGTCGAAGCACTGCGCGCCGAACTGAAGCTGGAAGAAGGCGCGCCGTCGGCCCTGACCCTGCAGCCGGTGATCGGCCAGCGTCGCGCCGCCAAGACCACCGTGCGCGTGCGCGAAGGTGGCCGCGGCAACGCTTACGTCAATGGTCACAACACCGCCGATGAAGGTCGCGAACTGCGTCGCTTCGACAACGTGCGCGAAGACCGCGGCCGCGGTCGCGGCGGCAAGGGTGGTGGTGGTTTCAAGGGCGGCCTGACCGTCAGCGGTGAAGCTGCTGCCAAGCAGTCGCAGCGCCCGTTCAAGCAGCGCGCGCCGAAGAACGACCGCTCGCTGCCGGAAGGCAATCCGGCCGCATTCCGTACCTGGTACGTGCCGGATGGCGTGAGCACCGGCCCGAGCGGCCACCGCAATGCCGGTCCGGGCGCTCGTGGCCCGGGTGCCCGTGGTCCGGGCGCAGGTGCAGGCGGCCAGGGCCGTCCGTACGGCAAGCCGAAGGGTCCGGGCGCAGGCGCCGGTGGCAGCCAGGGTCGTGGTGGCTACGGTGGTGAAGGACGCGGTGGCGCCGGTGGCGCAGGCGGCCAGGGTCGTCCGGCCGGTGCGGGCAACCGCTCGCAGGGCCAGGGCAACAAGCACCCGTACGGCCATCCGGGCAATGCCCCCAGCTTCCCGTCCGACCACGCCAATCCGGGCTTCAGTCCGTATGGCAGCTCGCGTCCGGCCGGCAACGGTCGTCCGGGCGGCAATGCGAATGCACGTCCGGGCGGCAACCGTGGTCCGGGTGCTCCGGGCGGCAATCGCGGCCCGGGTGGCCCCGGCGGCAACCGTGGTCCCGGCGGCCCGGGTGGCAACCGCGGCCCGGGTGGCCCCGGCGGCAACCGTGGCCCGGGTGGCCCGCGTCGCAGCGGCCCGCGCGGCGGCTGATCTCCACCTTCAATGAAGGACACAGCGATGACACGGATGTTGTCCCTCGGCGCCCGCATCGGCGCCGTGCTGGTGGCTCTGTTGCTGGTCGGCGGCTGCGAACGCGCTGCCGACCGGCTCAAGCAGGAAATCGCCGCCACGCAGAATCCCTGGCCGAAATCTTCGGCCCTGCACGATCCGGCCGACCGCATGCTGCGTCGGCTGATTGTCGATGAGCGCTATCTCACCCGCATCAAGCAGGCCGGTAGCAAGGACAAGGCTGCTGTCGCCGGTGCACAGCTTGCACTGGATGGCATCGGCCGCCTGCCCCGCCCCATGCTGGAGCGGCGTGCGCAGCTGCTGGCCGCAATGCTGCGCGGAATGCCGGTAGAGAAATGCGCACTGATCGCCCGCGCCACCACGGCGTCGGACATTGCGCAGGTAGGCAGGACCTTGTTCAACGAACTGGAGAAGCGTCCGTCGCAGGACATCGATTTCTGGTTCGAGATGAGCTACCAGGCCAGCCTCGCCGAGCTCGAACAGCGACCCGCAACCCCTGCCACTGAACAGCAGATTGCCGAGGCGACCGAGGCCCTGCTCGCCTCGATGGCTGACGAAAGCACGCGAGCGCGGGCCATGGCGGTACTGCCGCGGATGGACACCGCACCGGCTGCCGACGTCTGCTGGGCATCGCTGATGCTGCTCGATGCCGCGTCCAGCACCGTGCCCGAACCACATCGCGGCACATTGGCCTGGCTGATGGCCCAGCAGTAGACACGGCGACGGAAGCCGGGCCCACGCGCCTGCTTCCCCGCGTTCGGCCGCGACCACTCCACTCTCACCCTGCCGCTCGAGCGCTTTCGGCGCGCTGGAACGCCGCAGGCGTGGTCGCGACCATGCTGCGGAAGAAGGCGATGAACGGACTCTCTGCCGAGAATCCAAGTTCCAGCGCCACGTGCGCGACACGATGGCCGAGCAGCAGCAGTTCCATGGCCCGCATCAACCGCCATTGCTGACGCCACGCCTGGTAGCCCATGCCGGTATCGCGTTGCATCAGGCGCCCGATCGTACGCACGCTCAGTCCGCTGCGCTGGGCCAGCTCGCCCAGTTCGGGCGGCAGCTGCTCGGCCACCGGCAGGCAGCGGGCGATGCGCGGGTCGCGCGGTAATGGCAGCTCCATCGGCTCCACCGGCGCAGCGGCAATCTCAAGCACGCACAGCGCCAGTTGATGCCCCGCTCGCGGCGCTTGCCAGTCATGTGCGAACGGCGCCTGCGCGATCGGCTCCAGCAGCGCCTGCAGCAGGGGACCGACACCAATGATTGCCGGCTGCTGCGGCAACTGCGCCGACAGCGTGGCATCGAAGTACAGCGACCGATAGTCCACCGCCTGTCGCATCTGCGCGCGGTGCAGCAGACCACCCGGAATCCACGCCGCGCGCGATGGCGGCAACAGGCTGATGCGATCCCCGAACGTCAGCCGCGTGCAACCGGCGCGCGTGTACAGCAGTTGCGAACGTGCGTGCTGGTGCCAACCGGAGTCATGCTCGGCCAGCGTGGCAGCGATACCGATCACCGGGGCGCTCCAGGCATCGGCATCGAAGCGAGCGTCGGGCTGCAGCCATGCCATGTCCGATTTCATCCATCTACTGTCGTAATCACTAGAGTGCGCCATCAGCACGGCCACGACAATGCGCGCCCCTGTTTCCGGAGCGCGCCGATGTCACCTCGCCTGCTGTCCCTCACCATTGCGCTGCTGATGTTTCCGCAGCTGGCGCAGACCCTGTACAGCCCGGCGCTGGCGGATCTGGCGCAACGCTTCACCCTGCCGGCCAGCGCTGCCAGCCAGGCGATGAGCCTGTACCTGCTGGGGTTCGCGCTGGGCGTCCTGCTGTGGGGAAGGCTGGCCGACCGCGTTGGCCGTCGCCCCGCCCTGCTGGGTGGCCTGTCCGTTTTCGTGCTGGCGGCACTGGGCGGATTGGCGGCCGGCACGTTCGGCCAGGTGCTGGCTGCGCAGATGCTGGCCGCCCTGGGCGCCGCCGCCGCCTCGGTGGTGACCCAGACCGTGCTGCGCGACCACCTTGAAGGGCCCGCGCTGGCGCAGGCGTTCTCCTGGATTGGCATGGCGCTGGCGCTGAGCCCGGCGATCGGGCTGGCACTGGGCTCGCTGCTGGTCGCTGCCGATGGCTATGCCGGCGTGCAGGCCGGCCTGCTGCTGATCGCTGCATTGCTGATGCTGGGCTGCGTAACCGGGCTGCGTGAAAGCCGGCCCGCGCAGATCGCGCCCGTACCGCTGCGGCCCCTGCTGCGGCAACTGCTGGGCGACCGTTGGATCTGGTCGCACGCGCTGCTGGTCATGGCCTTCAACGTGGCCATGTACAGCTGGTACGCGCTGGGGCCGTTCGTGTTCGCACGCCTGCACTGGCCGGCCAGCTGGTTCGGCGCCAGCGGTGCGGTGCTGGCGCTGGGTTCGGCGTTGGGCGCCTGGGCCAATGGCCGCCTGTTGCGTGCCGGCGTCCCTGCATTGACGCGCATCCGCATCGCGGCATCGCTGGTACTGGCCGGTGGTGTCCTTGCAGCGCTGCTGCGCGGGCAACCGGTCATGGTGATGGCGATGCTGCCGGTCGTTGCGGGATTCGGCCTGGCCATCCCCAACGTGCTCGGGCAGGCACTACGCAGCTATGCACACTGCCTGGGCAGTGCCGGCGCCCTGTTCGGCCTGCTCTACTACCTGCTGATCGGCGCGGCGATGGCCGTTGTCGGCGCACTGCAGATGCTGGCGCCATCCATCATCGCCTGTGCACTGCTGGCGCTGTGGTTGCTGCGTCCGCGGAGCGCGCTGGCCTAGGAATTGCTGCAAACGCCCTGCACTGTGCGCCACTGCCGGAAACCGCGCGGCAGCGCTGGCTATGGTGCGTGTACTCCGCAACCACGCAGATGCCGATGATCACCATCACCGCAGAACAGGCCCGCGCAAACGCTGACGCCGCCACTCGACCGATCGAGCAGTACTACAGGGATCTGGACAAATCGATCCAGGTCGGCTCGGAAAACGGCCGCCGTTACATCGTGTTCGGCTTCAACAAGGCGCTGGCCAGCGAGCGCCTCGTCGACGGCGTCGTCGAGCAACTGCTGCAGAACCGCTTCAGTGTCGAACGGCTGCCCAGCGACGCCGAGCAGCACTACATCCGCATCAGCTGGGAAGCCGGGGAGCCCTCCCGCCTCAACGCCGGCTGATGGTGAACGCCGCGCCGTCCACACCCAGGTCCCAGCCCTTGCCGGTACCGGACAGGGCCAGCGAGATGTCTCCCTTGGTCATCACCTGCGCGTTGCTGGACTTCACCGCACCGGCATGCGCGCCGACCGAGGCGTAGGTGCCCAGCAGCTCGCCGACGCTGCTGGCGCCGGTGAAGCTGCCACGGCCATCGGTGATCTTCGACTTGCCAACGGTCAGGCCGCCGCCCTTCAGCTGGATCCGCACCGGCATGCTGGAACCGTTGGTGCAGTGGATGGTGCCGTTGCCCGAGGCGGTCTTGTAGATCAGTGACCAGCCGGACAGGTTGTAGCGCAGCTGGCAGTCAAGGTTGCCACCGGCCTGCGCGGTCGGGGCCAGGGACGCTGCGGCCAGCGCCAGCAGCAGGGCAAACGGCTTGGTATTCATCGGCAGAACATCCACATCGGTCGGAATGTGGGCGAATCTAGCAGCGCGCGCGTGCACGTTGGATGCAGGCGCGCGCGGTGGGGCGGGAAGCGTTCAGCCGCCGTATCAGGCCTGCACATCCAGATGGAAGGCATCGGCATCGAGCATGGCCGGGAAGCGTGCACGATGCGAGGCCAGCGCTTCGGCGGAGATGGTGGTGGTCACCACCTGCTCGCGCTCGCGGATCTCCACCTGCGGCTGGCCGAGGAAGTCGATGACCGCGCTGTCGCCGGCGTAAAGCAGCTGGTTGCCGTCCACGCCCACGCGGTTGACTGCGGCGACGAAGCACAGGTTCTCGATCGCCCGCGCGCGCAGCAGGGTCTTCCACGCGTAGGCGCGCGTGGAAGGCCAGTTGGCGACGAAGATCTGCAGGTCGAAGTCCAGCTGTTCGGCTCGCTCGACGTTGTAGCGGTTGCGGCAGAACACCGGGAAACGCAGGTCGTAGCAGACCTGCGGATTGATCCGCCAGCCCTTCCATTCCACGCACAACCGGTCGCGGCCGGCGGCGTAGCGCTCGTGCTCGCCGCCGTAACGGAACAGGTGACGCTTGTCGTAGTACTGCAGGCCACCATCGGGGGTGGCGAACAGCAGGCGGTTGTAGACGCCCTCACCATCGCGCAGCTGCACGCTGCCGATCACTGCCGCATTCAAGGCTTTGGCCTGCGCGCGCACCCACGCCACGGTCGGGCCGTCCATGCCTTCGGCCTGGGCGATCGCTTCATTGGAGAAACCACTGGTGAAGGTTTCCGGCAGGATCACCAGATCGGTGGTGCCGGCCAGCGGCGCCAGCAGCGCGCCGTAGTATTCGCGGTTGCCGGCCGGGTCGTGCCAGCGGGTGTCGCCCTGGACGAGGGAAATGCGCAGGTCCTGCATGCTGTCTCCTCCGCTCACAGCAGGCGCAGGCGTTCGATCGCCGCGTCCAGGGTGGCCTCGTTCTTGGCGAAGCACAGGCGCACCAGGCGCTGGCCGACCGGCGCGGTTTCGTAGAACGGCGACAGCGGAATGGCGGTGACGCCCTTCTCGATGGTCAGCCACTTCACGAACTCATGGTCCGGCAGGTCACTGATGGCCGAATAGTCGACCAGCTGGAAGTAGCCGCCGGGCACCGGCAGCGCCTTCAGGCGGGTACCGGCCAGCTGCTCGCGGAACCGGTCGCGCTTGGCTTCATAGAACGCGCCCAGTTGCAGATGATGCTGCGGCTCGTCGCGGATCATCGCGGCGAAACCGTACTGCGCCGGGCCGAAGCTGGTGAAGGTGTTGTACTGGTGCACCTTGCGGAACTCAGCGGTCATCGCCGCTGGCGCCACCGCATAACCGATCTTCCAGCCGGTGCAGTGATAGGTCTTGCCGAAGCTGGAGATGACGAAGGTGCGCTCGCGCAGTTCCGGGTAGCGCAGCGCCGATTCGTGGCGACGGCCGTCGTAGATGATGTGCTCGTACACTTCATCGGATATCAGGTAGATCTGCGTGCCGCGCAGCACATCGGCCAGCGCCTGCATGTCGGCCTCGTCCAGCATCGCGCCGGACGGGTTGTGCGGGGTGTTGACCATCAGCAGGCGGGTGCGCGGGGTGATCGCCGCGCGCACGCGGTCCCAGTCCACCGCGAAGGTCTGCGGGTCCAGCGGCACGTGCACGGCGGTGGCGCCGGCCAGTTCGATCGCCGGTTCATAGCAGTCGTAGGCCGGGTCGAGCACGATCACTTCCTCGCCGGCACGCACCACGGCGTGGATGGCGTTGAAGATCGCCTCGGTGGCGCCGCTGGTGACGGTGATCTCGGTGTCCGGATCGATCGTCGCGCCGTACAGGTCCAGCGACTTCTGCGCGATGGCCTGGCGCAGCGGTGCCACGCCGGTCATCGGCGGGTACTGGTTCAGGCCCGCGGCCATCGCCTTGCTGGTCTCGTCGATCAGGCGCTGCGGCGCGGAGAAATCCGGGAACCCCTGGCCGAGGTTGACCGCGCCGTGTTCGGCGGCGAGCTGGGACATCACGGTGAAGATCGTGGTACCGACCTTGGGCAGCTTGGTGTTCGGTTGCATCGGCCTGGGCTGTGGGGAAACAAGGGCTGGAAGTGTACGAAATCCCGACCCGGCCTGCGGCGCCGACGGTAGCGCCGGGTCATACCCGGCGGCTCTTTGCACATGCCGCACCGATGGCAAGCCGCGCTGCGCGCTCGCCGGGCATGGCCCGGCGCTACCGGGTCACATTCACCGCTACAATTGCTGCCGCACTCCCGCATGAAGACCCCTGCGCCTTGAACACCCCTGCATTGCTGGCCGCCAGCGGCCTGAGCTTCTCCCGCAATGACGAGCCGGTGTTCGGCCCGCTGGACTTCCATGTGGATGCCGGCGAGGCGCTGCTGGTGCAGGGCGGCAACGGTGCCGGCAAGACCACCCTGCTGCGCGTGCTGTCGGGCCTGGCGCGCCCGGGCGCGGGCCAGGTGCTGATCGATGGCAGGCCGGCCAGCAACGCCGAGCGTGCGCGCTATGTCGCCTACCTCAGCCACCTGCCGGCGCTGAAGCCGGACCTGGACACGCTGGAGAACCTGCATTTCCTGTGCGGCCTGCACGGCCGCCGCGCACGGCAGATGCCGGGCAATGCGCTGGCCATCGTCGGCCTGGCCGGCTACGAGGACACCCTGGTGCGGCATCTGTCGGCCGGACAGAAACGGCGGCTGGCGCTGGCCCGCATCTGGTTGTCGCCGGCACCGCTGTGGCTGCTCGACGAACCCTATGCCAACCTCGACCTGGAAGGCATCAACCTGGTCAACCGGATGATTTCCGCACACCTGCGCAGTGGTGGCGCCGCCCTGGTCACCACGCATGGCGCCTATGCCGCCCCGCCGGTACGCACCCGCCAGCTCGATCTGGGGGGTGAAGCATGATCGCGCCAGGCACCGAACCAGGCCTGTGGCAGACCGCCCGCGCGCTGATTGCGCGCGACCTGCGCCTGCTCTGGCGGCGTCGCGGCGATGCCCTGCAGCCGGTGCTGTTCGCCCTGCTGGTGGTGGTGCTGTTCGCACTGGCCCAGGGCCGGGACCCGCAGCCGCTGGCCGCCACCGCCGGTGCGGTGCTGTGGTTGGCGGTACTGCTGGCCGGGCAGCTGGCGCTGGATTCGCTGTTCCGCTCCGACGCCGAAGACGGTTCGCTCGAACAATGGCTGCTGGCGCCGGTGCCACTGGCATGGCTGGTGCTGGTGCGGGTGCTGCTGCATTGGGCGACCACCGCCCTGCCACTGATCCTGCTGAGCCCGTTGCTGGCGGAAATGCTGCATCTGCCGCATGACCAGCTGCCGATGTTGCTGGCATCGTTGCTGCTGGGAACACCGTTGTTGAGCCTGATCGGTGGCGTGGTCGCTGCACTGACCGTCGGCATCCGGCGCTCTGGTATTCTCGTGGCGTTGCTGTCGTTGCCGTTGTACGTACCGGTGCTTGTCTTCGGTGCCGGCAGCCTGGCGGCAGCCAGCCGCGGGCAGGACCCGGTCGGTGCGCTGCTGATGCTGGGCGCTGGACTGGTGATCGCCCTGGTGCTGGCACCGCTGGCCACCGCTGCTGCGATCCGTATTTCTCTGAGTTGACCGAGCTGAGAGCCAATCCACCCCTGCTGGATAGCCGCCACGCATGAATCCGATCGTCCGCTGGTTCCATCAACTCGGTTCGCCCCCGACCTTCGATCGTTTCGCCGCACGCTGGTCCCGCGTGTTCTACGCTGCGGCGGTTCCGGTGCTGCTGATCGGCCTGTGGCAGGGCCTGTTCGTGGCACCGCCGGAACAGAACCAGCACGACGCCTTCCGCATCATCTACATCCATGTACCCAGCGCCTGGATGAGCCTGTTCGTGTTCGCGCTGATGGCCGCCTACGCCGCCATCGCGCTGATCTGGCGCATCAAGATCTGCGAGATCCTGGCGATGGCCTGTGCGCCGATGGGCGCCGGCTTCACCCTGATCACCCTGCTGACCGGCAGCATCTGGGGCAAGGGCACCTGGGGCACCTGGTGGGACTGGGACCCGCGCATGACCAGCGAGCTGATCCTGCTGTTCCTGTACCTGGGCGTGATCGGCCTGTACCACGCCATCGAAGA
The DNA here is from genome assembly GCF_040548715.1 of Stenotrophomonas sp. 2694. NCBI lineage: Bacteria > Pseudomonadati > Pseudomonadota > Gammaproteobacteria > Lysobacterales > Lysobacteraceae > Stenotrophomonas > Stenotrophomonas sp. 2694. The sequence goes on along the minus strand of NZ_JBEPSG010000023.1, from coordinate 21,184 downwards.
CCGCCGCAGTGCCGCACGCGCGGCCGGCCTGCTGGCCATCGTCGGCGTGGGCCTGCTGCCGATCATCCGCTATTCGGTGGACTGGTGGGGCGCGCTGCACCAGCGCCAGTCGATCAACGTGTTCGGCGAGAACGCCGTGCGGCCGGAACTGATCGCCCCGCTGTGGTGGATGGTGGTCGCCACCAAACTGTGGTTCGTCGGCTCGCTGCTGGCCAAGGCGCGCGCCGACAACATCGCGCGCGAGGCCGGCAAGGCCTGGATCGGCGAGCGCTTCGGCACCGCGGATGGGGAGGCACGGCGATGACCCACCTGCCCTACCTCATCGCCGCCTTCGCGGTGTTCCTGCTGGTGCTGGCCTGCGATGCGCTGGGCTCGTGGCTGCGCCTGCGCAGCGCCCGACAGCTGGCGCAGCGCCGCCAGCAGCGGCTGCAGGCGCGTGGCAACGCGTCGGCACCGGCGCCGCTTGCCACCGAGCTCAGCCGATGACGCCGGTACAGCGACGCCGCATGATCTGGGTGCTCCTGCTGTTGCTGGCCTCCGGGCTGGCCACCACGCTGGTGGCCTTCGCCCTGCAGCGCAACATCGCCTACCTGTACACGCCTTCGGAAGTGCTGCGCGGGGACGTGGATGCGCAGTCCCGCTTCCGCCTGGGCGGCATGGTGGTGAAGGGGTCCTTCGATCGACCCAGCGGCTCGCTGCAGGCCCACTTCGTGGTCACCGACGGCGATGCAACGCTCCCGGTCAGTACCGACCGCATCCTGCCGGACATGTTCCGCGAGGGGACCGCCGTGGTCGCCAGCGGTCGCCTGCAGGACGGTACCTTCGTCGCCGACGAGGTGCTGGCCAAGCACGATGAGAACTACGTGCCCAAGGAAGTGGCCGACAAGATGGGCGATGCGCATCGCAAGCACGATGTGCCGGTCACGGCGCCCGAGGCGCGCTGAGTGCTTCCCGAATTCGGTCAGATCCTCCTGCTGTGCGCGCTGCTGGCCTCGCTGCTGCAGGCGGTGCTGCCGCTGGTGGGCGCGCAGCGCGGCAATGACGCATGGATGGCCGTTGCCCGCCCGGCGGCCTTTGCCCAGCTGGTGCTGCTGGCCGGCGCCTTCGCCGTACTGACGGCGGCCTTCGTGCAACAGGATTTCTCGGTGCGCTACGTCGCCGAGAATTCCAATTCGCTGCTGCCGTTGATCTACCGCTATTCGGCGGTGTGGGGAGCGCACGAAGGCTCGCTGCTGATGTGGGCGCTGGTGCTGGCGCTGTGGACCGGTGCAGTGGCGCTGTTTTCGCGCCACCTGCCGGCACCGGTACAGGCGCGCGTGCTGGCGGTGATGGGCGTGGTCAGCGTCGGCTTCCTCGCCTTCCTGATCTTCACCTCCAATCCGTTCCTGCGCTTGAACCCGGTGCCACTGGAAGGCCGTGACCTCAACCCGTTGCTGCAGGATCCGGGGCTGATCATCCATCCGCCGATGCTGTACCTGGGCTACGTCGGCTTTGCGGTGCCGTTCGCCTTCGCCGTGGCGGCACTGCTGGAAGGCCGTGTCGATGCACGCTGGCAACGCTGGACGCGGCCCTGGACCAATGTCGCTTGGGGCTTCCTCACGCTGGGCATCGCACTGGGCAGCTGGTGGGCGTACTACGAGCTGGGCTGGGGCGGCTGGTGGTTCTGGGACCCGGTCGAGAACGCCAGCTTCATGCCCTGGCTGGTCGGCGCGGCGCTGATCCATTCGCAGGCGGTGACCGAAAAGCGCGGCACCTTCGGCAGCTGGACGCTGCTGCTGGCCATCGCGGCGTTCGCGCTGTCGCTGCTGGGCACCTTCCTGGTCCGCTCCGGCGTGCTGACCAGCGTGCATTCGTTCGCGGCCGATCCCTCGCGTGGGCTGTTCATCCTGATCTTCCTGTCGGTGCTGGTGGGGGGCAGCCTGCTGCTGTATGCGCTGCGTGCGCCACGGCTGGCCGTGGATGCCGGTGATCCGCGCCGTGGCTTCACCGCGACCTCGCGGGAAACCCTGCTGCTTGCCAACAACCTGCTGCTGGCCAGCGCCTGCGCGATGGTCCTGCTCGGCACCCTCTACCCACTGCTGGCCGATGCGCTGTCGCTGGGCAAGATCTCGGTGGGCCCACCGTACTTCGGCAGCCTGTTCCTGCTGCTGATGGCACCGATGGTGATGCTGCTGCCGTTCGGTCCGCTGGTGAAGTGGCAGCGCGACCAACCCTCGCGCGCACTGGCATTGCTGTTGCCATGGGCGGGGCTGGCTGTGCTGCTTGGCGCCTGGGCCTGGTGGCAGGCGCCGCAGAATGGCTGGAAGGCCGGCATCGGCGTTGCGGCTGCGGCCTGGGTTGGGCTGGGCACCGCCCGGTTCGTCTGGCAGCGCCTGCGTGGCAATGGCCGCTTCACTGCCGAAATGCTTGGCATGATCGTCGCCCATGCCGGTGTCGCGGTGTTCCTGGCCGGCGCGCTGCTGGTGGAAGCGTTGAACGTGCAGCGCGAAGTGGCGCTGTCGCCGGGCCAGCAGGTGGTGGTCGCCGGGCACGAAGTGCGCTTCGAGGGCGTGGACCACCGCGAAGGCCCCAATTTCATCGCTGATCGCGGCCATCTGCGGGTGCTGCGCGATGGTCGCGAGCTGGCCCTGCTGCATCCAGAGAAGCGCCAGTACGCCAGCGGCGGCCAGGTGATGACCGAAGCGGGCATCGATGCACGACTCAGCGGTGATGTCTACGTGGCATTGGGCGAGCCGCTGGGCAACAATGCATGGGCGGTACGGGTGCACATCAAGCCCTTCGTGCGCTGGATCTGGCTGGGCGCGCTGTTGATGGCCCTGGGCGGATTCATCACCGCTGCCGATCGCCGCTTTCGTCGTCCGTAGGAGTCCCCCATGTCCGAGTCACCCGCCCCACGCCCTTCCCGCCCGCTGCCGCCGGTAGCCATCGTGATCGGCGTCCTGTTCTTCTTCGGCCTGCTTGGCCTGATGATCTACGGGGTGATGAAATCGGGCGATCCGCAGCGCGACGTGCTGCCCTCGGCATTGATCGACAAGCCGGCGCCGGCGTTCGCGCTGCCGGTGCTGCATGACCCGCAGATGATCGTGCGCAGCGAGGAGCTGCGTGGCGCGCCGTACCTGCTCAACGTCTGGGGCAGCTGGTGCGCGGCCTGCCGTGAAGAACATCCGGTGCTGACCCGCTTCGCCGAGAGCAAGCGCGTACGCGTGATCGGCTACAACTGGAAGGATGAACCGACCGACGCGCTGCACTGGCTGGAACAGCTGGGCAACCCGTTCATGGTCGTGTTGAGCGACATCGAAGGCCGCACCGCCATCGACTGGGGTGTGACGGCAGCACCGGAGACCTTCCTGGTCGATGGCAGTGGCATCGTGCGCTGGAAGTACAGCGGCGCGATGACCCAGCAGGTGGTCGATGAGAAGTTGATTCCGGCGCTGGAAAAGCTTGAAAAGGCCCAGGGCGATGCTGGCAATACCCTGCACGCCTCGCCGTAAGCGCATGCGCTGGCTGCTGCCGCTGCTGCTGGCGATGACCCTGGCGCTGCCAAACTCCGGCCTCGCCCAACAACCGGTGCATGATGCGCGGCCGCTGATGTTCCGCGATGCAGCCGAGGAGACGCGCTTCCACGACCTGGCTGCGCAGTTGCGCTGCGTGCAGTGCCAGAACCAGTCACTGGCCGATTCCAACGCGCAGATCGCGCAGGACCTGCGGCGCGAAGTGCTGCAGTTGATGCAGCAGGGCCTCGACGATGCGGCCATCAAGCAGTTCCTGGTCGCCCGCTATGGCGAGTTCGTGCTCTATCAACCGCCACTGCAACCGGGCACCTGGCTGCTGTGGGGCGGCCCGCTGCTGGTACTGGGTGGCGGCGCGCTGGTGGTGATGGGCATCGTCCGTCGCCGTAGTCGGCAGATGAATGCATCCGCTGCAGCGGACCCAACCGAGGGAGAGGACTGGTGACGCACTGGTTGCCGATGGTCGCCGCAGTGGCCGCTGCGCTGTTGGCGGCCGTGGTGCTGTGGCCGCTGCGCCAGCATGGCCGTCGCAGCTTCGTGCTGGGGGTGGTGGCACTGGGCGTGGCCGGTGCCTGCCTGTACCTGCTGGTCGGCAATCCCCGCGCCGCACAGGTGCAGCCCGCGCCTTCGGTCGCCACGTTGCGTGACGGTGTAGAGGCGCTGCAGCAGGCGCTGCAGCGTGACCCGCAACGCGCCGATGGCTGGGCGCTGCTGGGTCGTTCGCAGGCCGAGCTTGGCAATGCCGCCGCCGCGGCCGACGCCTTCAACCGCGCCGCAGCACTGGCACCGGACGAACCGGGCGTGCTGGTCGAGGCCGCGCAGGCACGCGCCCAGGCCGATCCTGGCAAGCAGTTCGATGACACCGCGCTGGCATGGCTGCAGCGCGCACGTACCTTGTCGCCCGACGCCGAACGCGCAAGCTGGCTGCTTGGCATTGCCCTGCGCCAGCGGGGCCGCAATGCCGAGGCCGCCGAACTCTGGAGCACGCTGCTGCCACGCCTGGAGCCGGGTGCCGCGCAGGCGCTGCAGGCGCAGATCGCCATCGCCCGCGAGGCGGCCGGCCAGCCGTCGCACGCACCGGCCGCCGCCCCCGCGCTGCTGCAGGTACGGGTGCAGCTGCCCGCATCGTTGAAGGCGGGTGACTGGCCGGCCAGCACCCAGGTCTTCGTGCTGGCACGCGCTGTGGGCGGCCCGCCGATGCCGGTGGCTGCACGCAAGCTGCCCCTGGCCGGCTTTCCTGCAACGGTCGGCCTCGGCGACGGCGACAGCCCGATGCCGACGGCACCGTTGTCGGCACATCGCGAAGTGGAAGTACTGGCGCGTATTTCGCGCAGCGGCAGCGCCAACCGCAGCGAAGACGACCTGCAGACCACGCCGGTCAAGGTCAGCCTGCCGCATGACGGTGTGGTTGAGCTGCAGTTCCCGTAACGTACACGCGCCGCTGCGCTCGCCGGGCATGGCCCGGCGCTATCCACGCGCACCACCGGTAGCGCCGGGCCATGCCCGGCGGATTCACGCTCAGCCCGTTGACGGAAACCAGCGTGTCGCCAGCTGTACACGCCGCCCCGCTAGAATGGCCGCATGACCGAATTCATTCCTCCGGGCACCCGCTTCCATGCCCTGCCCTCGCCCTTTCCGTGCAAACGCGGCGGTGTCCTGCACGGCGCGCACGTGGCCTACGAGACCTGGGGCGCGCTGGACGAAGAGGCCAGCAACGCGATCCTGATCGTCACCGGCCTGTCGCCGGATGCGCATGCCGCGGCCAACGAAGCCAACCCTGCGCCAGGCTGGTGGGAGGCCATGCTCGGCCCCGGCAAACCGATCGATACCGACCGCTGGTTCGTGGTCTGCGTGAACTCGCTGGGCAGCTGCAAGGGTTCCACCGGCCCGGCCTCGATCAATCCGGCCAACGGCGAGCTGTATCGCCTGGATTTCCCGGAACTGTCCATCGAAGACGGCGCACGCGCGGCGATCGACGTGGTGCGCGCACTGGGCATCGGACAACTCGCCTGCGTGATCGGCAATTCGATGGGCGGGATGACGGCGCTGGCGGTGTTGCTGCTGCACCCGGGCATCGCCCGCAGCCATATCAACATTTCCGGCAGCGCGCAGGCCCTGCCGTTCTCGATCGCCATCCGTTCGCTGCAGCGCGAAGCGATCCGCTTGGACCCGCGCTGGAACGGTGGCCACTACGACGATGAGGCGTACCCGGAATCGGGCATGCGCATGGCACGCAAGCTGGGCGTGATCACCTACCGCTCGGCGCTGGAATGGGATGGCCGCTTCGGTCGCGTGCGGCTGGATTCAGACCAGACCGACGATGATCCATTCGGCCTGGAATTCCAGGTCGAGAGCTATCTGGAAGGCCATGCACGCCGGTTCGTGCGCTTCTTCGACCCCAACTGCTATCTGTACCTGAGCCGCTCGATGGACTGGTTCGATCTGGCCGAGTATGGCGATGGCGATGTGCTGGCCGGACTGGCCAGCATCCGCGTCGGCAAGGCACTGGCGATCGGCGCCAACACCGACATCCTGTTCCCTGTACAGCAGCAGCAACAGGTCGCCGATGGCCTGCGCGCTGGTGGCGCGGACGCGCGTTTCATCGGCCTGGAATCGCCCCAGGGTCATGACGCGTTCCTGGTCGACTTCGAACGTTTCGGCCCGGCCGTGCGCGGCTTCCTCGACGAACTGTAGTGGCGTGGCGGCGCAATTTCGCACTGGCCGCGTTCGGTGCGTTGATCGGCTTGACCGCAACCGGCGTGTTTCCGCTCTGGCTGGGCGCATGGTGCGTGCTGGCCAGTGCGGTGTCGTTCGGCCTGTATGGGCACGACAAGCGCGCCGCGCAGCGAAAACAGCAGAGGACGCCCGAACGCACGCTGCAGCTGCTGGCCTTTGCCGGCGGCTGGCCCGGCGCGCTGCTCGGCCAGGCGCTGTTCCGCCATAAACATCGCAAGGCGCCGTTCCAGTGGGTGTTCTGGTTATGCGTGCTGGCCAACGTGGCCTCGATCGCGGTGATGCTGCGCGCGTTTTCGCGGTAGCTGCCCTGTAGATCCACGCCACGCGTGGATATGCCGACCAAGGTCGGCATCTACCGAAGCGGTTCGCGGACCAGCACCCCGTCCACCAACCGGTACTGCACATCCACCACACCCGCGGGCAGGTCATCGTGGGTGATCATCAGCAGGCTGCGCCCTTCCAGCAGTGCTGGCAGGTCCTGCAGCAGCGCGCGCGCGGTATCCACGTCCAGGCCTTCGGTGGGCTCATCCACCAGCAGGATCGGCGCATTGCGCAGCAGCGCACGGGCCAGCGCCAGGCGACGCGCCTGGCCGGCCGACATCGTTGCACCGTTCTCGCCCACCCACGCCTGCAGGCCGCCGTTGCGCTCGGCCCATTCACCCAGCCGTACCCGTTGCAGCACCGCCCACAACGCTTCGTCGCTGGCCTCGGGATCGCCCAGCCGCAGGTTCGCGGCCACGCTGCCGGCAAACACCGGCGCGTTCTGCGGCAGCCACGCAAGGTGCCGGTGCCAGTCGGCCTGGGCGACATCGCGCAGGTCCTGGCCACCGTAGGTCAGCCGCCCCTGCTGCGGATCCCACAGCCGCAGCAGCAGGCTCGACAAGGTGGTCTTGCCGCTGCCGCTGTCGCCACGGATGGCGATGCGCTCGCCCGGTGCCAGCGTCAGCTGCAGGCCACGCAGCACCGGCCGTGCGGCGCCCGGCCACTGGAAGTGCACATCGTCCCAATGCACGGTCGCCGCCGGCGCCAGCGGCTGCGGCGACACCGGCTCCTGCACCGAAGGTGCCTGCTCGACGATGCCCTGCAGGCGCGCGGCCGCAATGCGGCCCGATTGCAGCGACTGCCAGGCCAGGCCCATGCCCGCCCACAGTTCGATCATCGCAACGGTCAGGAACACCAGCCCGGCGGCCATTTCCGGCGCGATGCGCTGTTGTTCGGCCGCATGCAGCGCCAGTGCCAGCATCGCCACCAGGCCGAGCCCGGCCAGCACACCATGCAGCGTTGATGCAGCGATCAGCCGCAGGCGTCGACGACGATCGCGCGAGGCCACCTGCTTGGCCGCCACCCGCACCTTCAACTGCCAGGCATTGCCAGCGTTGAGCGCGGCCAGATCAGCCGCCCCTTCCAGCCCCTCGAATGCCGCCGTGCGCAACGCTGCGCGATGTGCGGCGCGGTCGGCCTCTTCGCTGTCATGGCCCCTCACGCCCAGCCACGGCACGCCAATGCCGATCAGCAACGCCAGTACCGCCAGCAGCACCGCTGCCGATGGCAGGATCAACGCTGCCGAGCCCACGCCCACCAACGTCAACGCGCCCAGCGCCAGCAACGGGCCGATGGCACGCACCAGCAGGCCATCGATTTCGCCGATGTCACCCAGCAGCCGCGCCAGCAGATCGCCGGTGCGGGTTGCACCCAGCCGTGCCGGGGCCAGTGGCAGCGCGCGGCGGAAGAACCATACGCGCAGGTCGCGGGCGATGCGCAGGGTGGCGTCATGCCCCACCAGCTTTTCGAAGTAGCGCGATGCGATGCGCGCCATGGTCAGGCCGCGGATGCCGGCCGACGGAGTGAAGAAATTGAAGCCCTGGCCAAGGCCCGCTGCACCGGCCAGCGCTGCAGCAGTGAGGAAGCCACCAGACAGGCCCAACAGGGCGGTGCCGGCCAGCATCGTGGTCCACAGCAGCAGCACCGCCAGCAGCAGGCGCGGGCGATGACGCAGGAATACCGTGCGCAGCGAATCGGCAGAGCGGCTCATGCGCGTACCGCCTGCGCCGGCTCAACCAGGCGTCCTTCGGGCAACAGCAGGCAGCGGTCGGCCCAGGCGATCACCGCCGGGCTGTGGGTGGCCACCACCACGCTGCGTCCGCGCGCATAGGCGGCCAGGCTGCGCAGCAGCGCTGCTTCGGTTTCGGCATCGAGAAACGCGGTCGGCTCGTCCAGCAGCAGCACCTGCGGATCGCGCAGCAGCAGGCGCGCCAGGCCGATGCGACGTGCTTCGCCACCGGACAGGCCAAAGCCGCGCTCGCCGATCAGCGTATCCAGCCCCTGCGGCAGGCGCTGTGCGAACTGCAGCACCTGGGCGGCTTCGGCAACGGCGCGCAGGCGCGCGTCGCTGGCACCGGGATCGGCCAGGCGCAGGTTCTCGGCGATGGTGCCGTGGAACAGATAGGGACGCTGGCTGGCATAGGCCACCTGCAGCCCCGGCCGCAGCTGCACCCGGCCCGCACGCGGCGGCAGCCAACCGGCCAGCGCTTCCAGCAACGTGCTCTTGCCGCTGCCACTGGGGCCGACCAGGGCCAGACGCTGGCCCGGTTCCAGCTGCAGGTCCAGGTTCTGCAGCACATCGTGCGCAGCGCCCAACGGACGCAATACCAGACCGTGCGCCTGCAGTGGCGGCAACGCGGCCTCGGCAGGCTCCGGCGTCAGCGGCACAGTGCCGTCGATTGTGCTGGCCTCCTCTTCCGGCAGCGCCTGCAGCAGGCGCTCCACCTCGGCGGCGGCGGCCAGTGCATTGGCGCGGTCGTGATAGTGCGCGGCCAAGCGCCGCAACGGTGCGTAGAACTCCGGTGCCAGCAGCAGGCAGAACAGGCCCGCCCCCAGCGTCGGCACGGTCGCATGCAGCGACATCAGGCCCAGATAGCTCAGGCCCAGATACAAGGCGACCATCGCCACGCTGACCGAGGCAAAGAATTCCAGCACGGTGGACGACAGGAAGGCGATGCGCAGCACCTTCATCGTGCGCACGCGCACACCTTCTGCCGCGGCCTCGATGCCGGCCAGTTCGGCTTCCCCACGGCCATACAGGCGCAGCAGGCCCAGGCCCTTGATGCGATCGGCGAAGTGCCCGCTCATCCGCGCCAGCTCGCCCAGCTGCGCGCGCCCGGCGGCTTCGGCGCCCCAGCCCACCAGCATCATGAAAAACGGCACCAGCGGTGCAGTGAACAGCAGGATCAGTGCAACCACCCAATCGACCCAGGCCACAGCTGCCAGGATCAACAACGGCACCACCACCACTTCGGTGCGCACCGGCAGGAAACCACTGTAGTAATTCTCGATCGCATCGCCGTGATGCAGCATCAACTCGCCCAGTTCACCGGTACGGCGCTGCCGCAGCCACAATGGGCCGTGCCCGAGCAGACGCGCGAAGACACGCTCGCGCAGGGACAGGCGTGCGGCATCGGCAACGTCACCGGCCGCGGCCTGGGTGGCACTGCCCAGCAGGGTGCGCACGACAAGGATCACCGCCAACGCGGCCAGCACCGGCAGGCCCTGGGCCAGCGGCACGCGCTCGACCAGCACCTGCTGCACCAGCCAGGCGATGGCGGCAGCTTGAGCGATCAACAGCGCACCGGACACGCTGATGCACAGCGACGCCAGCCGCTGCCGCCCCTTCGCGGCACGGGCCAGATCGGCCAGCCAGGCGGTACGCACACGCCGCAGGTGGGTCGATTCTTCATCCCGATCAGGGGCGTCAGCGGTCGGTTCGGCAGCGCTCAAGGCTCTTCACAGGCAGCAGGGGGATGGACGGCATTGTAGGCGCAGGCAACAGCCTTCCCCTGCGGCCGGCGGTCGCAGTCTTCATCGGGTTGGCATACGATCCTCCTGAATACCTGTTCATACATTGATCTGGATCAAGGCTGTTTGAAGTAGTCGGTCACATCATTCACCCCGTAGACCACCCTTCCCGCCACCTGCAACGGCACTATCCAACGAGGTAGCCAGGCCATGATTGATCAGACAGTCGTAGAACTGTCGCGGCTGCAATTCGCTCTGACCGCGATGTACCACTTCCTATTCGTACCGCTCACGCTTGGCCTGTCCTTCATGGTGGCCATCATGGAAAGCGTGTACGTCATGACCCGCAAGCAGGTCTGGCGGCAGATGACCCTGTTCTGGGGCACCCTGTTCGGCATCAACTTCGCCATCGGCGTGGCCACCGGCCTGGTGATGGAGTTCCAGTTCGGCATGAACTGGTCGTACTACAGCCACTACGTGGGTGACATCTTCGGTGCGCCGCTGGCCATCGAAGGCCTGATGGCGTTCTTCCTGGAAGCGACCTTCATCGGCCTGTTCTTCTTCGGCTGGAAGCGCCTGAGCCCGGTCAAGCACCTCACCGTGACCTGGCTGATGGCGCTGGGCACCAACCTGTCGGCGGTGTGGATCCTGATCGCCAACGGCTGGATGCAGAACCCGACCGGTGCGGTGTTCAACCCCGAAACCATGCGCATGGAAGTGGTGGACTTCGCCGCGGTGCTGCTGAACCCGGTGGCGCAGGCCAAGTTCGTGCACACCGTCAGTGCCGGTTACGTGACCGGTGCGATCTTCGTGATGTCCATCAGCGCCCTGTACCTGCTGCGCAACAAGCACAGGGACATGGCCCGCCGTTCGTTCGCGGTCGCCGCAGCCTTCGGCCTGCTGTCCTCGCTGTCGGTGGTGGTGCTGGGTGACGAGAGCGGCTATGCCGCCAGCGAGCACCAGAAGATGAAGCTGGCGGCGATCGAAGCGATGTGGGAGACCGAGCGTGCGCCGGCCGACTTCACCGCCTTCGGCATTCCCAACCAGGACACCCACACCAACGACTACGCGATCAAGATCCCGTACCTGATGGGCCTGATCGCCACCCGTTCGCTGGACCAGCCGATTCCGGGCATCCTGGAACTGGTGGAGCGCGCGGAGCACCGCATCCGCGGTGGCCAGATCGCATACGGTGCGCTGGAACGGGTGAAGAAGGACAAGAACGATCTCGAAGCACGCGAGATGTTCGATCGCCATTGGCAGGACCTCGGCCATGGCCTGCTGCTGAAGCGTTACCGCGAGGACATCCTCAACGCGACGCCGGAGGAAATCTCCAAGGCCGCGATGGATACCGTACCGCGCGTGGCGCCGCTGTTCTGGACCTTCCGCATCATGGCCGGGTTGGGCTTCTACCTGATCGCCTTCTTCGCGCTGGCCTTCTACTTCTCGTGCCGCAACAACTTCCAGGACAAGCGCTGGTTCCTGAAGCTGGCGGTGTGGAGCCTGCCGGCGCCGTGGATCGCGATCGAATGCGGTTGGTTCGTGGCCGAGTACGGCCGCCAGCCGTGGGCGGTGGATGGCGTGCTGCCCACTTTCTACGCGGCATCGGGCCTGGCACTGCATGAAATCCTGACCACGCTGGCGGTGTTCACCAGCCTGTACACGGTGCTGCTGATCATCGAAATCAAGCTGATGCTGAAGGCGGTCCGCAAGGGCCCGGACGACATCCTGCCGACGCTGCAGGCCGACATCCGCCCTGTTTCCCCCAATGCCGTTGCCCCCGGCCAGGCCTGAGGCAGGAGAATCCAGATGGAATTCATTGCACTTGATTACACCACGCTCCGCGTGATCTGGTGGCTGCTGCTCGGCATCCTGCTGGTCGGCTGGGCCGTCATGGATGGTTTCGACCTTGGCGTCGGCACGCTGCTGCCGTTCGTGGCAAAGACCGATGAAGAACGCCGGCTGGTGATCAACACCGTCGGCCCGGTCTGGGAAGGCAACCAGGTCTGGTTGGTGCTGGGTGGCGGCGCGATCTTCGCCGCATGGCCGCCGCTGTATGCGGTCAGCTTCTCCGGCTTCTACCTGGCGGTGTTTGCGATGCTGTTCGGGCTGATCCTGCGCCCGGTCGGCTTCAAGTACCGCAGCAAGTTGCCGTCCAAGCGCTGGCGCGACAACTGGGACCGCGTGCTGTTCGTCGGTGGCCTGCTGCCGGGCCTGATTGCCGGCGTCGCCGTGGGCAACGTACTGCTGGGTGTGCCGTTCCACTTCGATGACACCCTGCGCGTGACCTACACCGGTTCGTTCTTCGGCCTGCTGACACCGTTCGCGCTCATCGCCGGCCTGATCAGCGTGGCCATGCTGGTGTCGCACGGTGCGGCCATGCTGGTGCTGAAGACCGACGGCCCGGTGGCCGAACGTGCGGCGCGCTATGGCAGCATCGCCGCCATCATCAGCTTCGTGCTGTTCGCCGCTGCCGGCGCCTGGGTGGCCTTCGGCCTGCCGGGCTACCAGATCACTTCGCAGGTGGTGACCGACGGGCCGACCAATCCGCTGCTGAAGACCGCCGAACTGGGGTCCGCCGCAGGTGGCTGGCTGCGCAACTACAGCAGCATGCCGGCAACGCTGGTGTTCCCGGTGCTGGGCCTGCTGGGTGCGCTTGCCAGCGCGGTGCTGCTTCGCGCGCGTCGTGGCGGCCTGGCCTTCATCGCCTCGGGCGCGTCCATTGCCGGCATCATCCTCACCGTCGGCTTTGCGATCTTCCCGTTCCTGCTGCCGTCCTCCAGCCAGCCCACCTCCAGCCTGACCGTCTGGGACAGTTCGTCCAGCCACCTCACGCTGTGGGTCATGCTGCTGGCCACGGCCATCTTCCTGCCGATCATCCTCGCCTACACCACGTGGGTGTACCGCGTGCTGAAGGGCAAGACGACGGTCGAGGACATGGACGACAACCCCAACGCGTACTGATTGCCCGTGTGCCGGCCCAGGGTCGGCACACCCCTCGCACACAGGAGATTGACCATGTGGTATTTCGCTTGGATTCTCGGCGCCGGCCTGGCTTCGGTCGTGGCCATCCTCAACGGGATGTGGTTCGAAGCGCGCGAAAGCGCCCGCGCCGACAAGGAAGTGCGTTGAAACTGTAAAAAAAGGGTTGCCGATACGGCCTTCACACCGTATTCTTGGCGGCTCCTTCGGGGTGTAGCTCAGTCTGGTAGAGCGCTACGTTCGGGACGTAGAGGTCGCAGGTTCGAATCCTGTCTCCCCGACCACTTCGGTGGTCGCATTGAAGCCTGGTGAAGTCTTCCAGGCTTTTTTGTTCCCGCAGGAGTCGCTGCCACGGCAGCGAAGCAGAACGGTCTTCCCCCTTGCCGCCACCGGGGGAAATGGCTAGAATAGGCGGCTCCCTTCGGGGTGTAGCTCAGTCTGGTAGAGCGCTACGTTCGGGACGTAGAGGTCGCAGGTTCGAATCCTGTCTCCCCGACCACTCCGGTGGTCACCAAGAAGCCTGGAAGACATCAGTGTCCTCCGGGTTTTTTTGTACCTGGAATCCGGGACACCCGGCTACGCCGCCATCAGCAGATGCCGCCGGGGACCTGACCCGGCCCGGCCACGTACAATGGCCGCCACTCCCCCACCTGCCACACCGGCCGCGCCCGGTGCGGGCGCTGCACGTCATTCTGCATGGCGTGCGCCACCTGCAAGGAACACCGCATGACCTCGCCCACCTCCCCTTCGCCATCACTGCTGCACGGGCGCGTGCTGGCGTTCGCCGCGATCCTGCTGGCGGCGGTCAACCTGCGTACCGCCGTCACCTCCATCACCCCGTTGCTGGACGTGCTGGGCCAGCAGTTCGGCTTCGGCACCACCATGACCGGCGTACTGGGCATGCTGCCGACCGCGTCGTTCGCTCTGTTCGGCGTCGCCACCCCGGCGCTGGCACGACGCCTGGGCCTTGAGCGCACCACCCTGCTGGCGATGCTGATGGCTGCCGCCGGCCTGCTGCTGCGCTCCAGCGCCGGCAATGTCGGCACCCTGCTGCTGGGCTCGGTGATCGCACTGGCGGGCATGGGCATCGGCAACGTGGTGGTGCCGCCGTTGGTGAAGCGCTACTTCGCCAACAAGGTCGGCACCATGAGCACGCTGTACATCAGCGTGCTGCAGCTGGGCACGATGATGCCGGCACTGTTGGCGGTGCCGGTGGCCAACGCCGCAGGCTGGCGGGTGTCGCTGGGCATGTGGGCGCTGCTGGCACTGGCTGCGACCCTGCCATGGATGCTGCTGGCACGCAGTGCGCCCAGGCCGGTACTGGACAGCAACGACCCCACCGCGCAGCCGCACGGCAAGGTCTGGCGTACGTCGTTGGGCTGGAGCATGACGCTGATGTTCGGCATGACCTCGCTGATGACCTATTCGATGTTCACCTGGCTGCCGCGCATCGTGGTCGAAGCCGGCGCCACGCCCGCCTTCGGCGGGGTGATGGTTGCGGTGTTTTCGGCACTGGGCCTGCTGCCATCGCTGGTGATCCCATCGCTGGCGGTGCGCCTGCAGAATCCCTTCCCGCTGGTGCTGATCGGCTTCTCCGCCTTCGTCATCGCCTTCGCCGGCCTGCTGTTCGCCCCGATGAAGGCGCCGTTGCTGTGGGCCTGCCTGCTGGGCGTCGGGCCGTCCACGTTCCCGCTGGCGCTGACCCTGATCAATCTGCGCACGCGCACCCCCACCGGTTCGGCGGCCCTGTCCGGCTTCATGCAGGGCGTGGGCTACAGCTTCAGCTGCCTGGGCCCGTTCCTGGTCGGCTGGCTGCATACCGTCAGCGAGGGCTGGACCCTGCCCTTCGCCTTCCTGTTCGGCTGCGCGCTGCTGATGCTGTGCGCCTCGTGGGTGGCCTGCAAGCCGCGCAAGCTGGAAGACCTGTGGTGACCGGACCGGCGGGCTGACGCCCGCCGCCGTGAAGCTGGACCCACACACCCCACTACCGCGATCTACACACCGCCACCGCAGCGGGTGACGTAGCGTGTCCAAAGCTGACCCGTTTCGTGTCCAGAACCGGCCCTGCCAGCGTGGTACGCCCCCACAGGGCGGCCCCGGGCTGCCCCGCGCCGTTCCACAGTGGACAGCAGAAAAGTGTATGCGCGACAACGCGTTGCGACAGGGCTGGCCGGTCATCCAAGGACTCTCCGTCAACAAGGTACGGATAGGAAGTAGGCGCTTTGGCAGAGCGTCAGCTATAGTTGGCATGTGATGTGCGTCACACTTTTGAGCACATCGTTCAGCAATGGATGCTTAGGGGGTCTCATGGTTGTTCATCGTCCGCTGGCGCTGTGCGTCGGCCTGGCCTGCGCCACTCTGGCGTGCTGGGCCCACGCGGCCTCGCCGCCCACCGTCATCACGCGCGCCGACCGGCTCGCCGAGATCGGGCACTACCGTGACCAGGCACGCTGGGTCGATGCACTGGCAGCGATCGAGCGGGCGCAGCTGCGCGAGCCCAACGACGACCTGCTGTACAAGCTGCAGGTCCTGACCCTGGGCGACATCGGCAACGCCCATCGCGCCTGGCGGCTTTACCAGGCCCGGCCCAACCTGTTCGACCAGGACCAGAAAGCGCGGCTGGAGGCCAACTACGTGGCCAAGCTGGTCAACTGGAGCCTGGCCTACGGGGAAAGCGAAGACACCCGGCTGGTCGAGGCCGAGGCTTCGCTGGCGGAAATGGAGCAGTACGTCGAGCGCGATGGCACCGCGCAGGCGCAGGCGCCGCTGCGTATCCGCATGGACCGGCTGATCCTGCTCAACCGCCTGGCCCGCCACGCGCAGGTGCGCGACGAGGCGCGGGCGCTGCAGCGCGAAGGCCATGCCCTGCCCGATTACGTGCTGCCAGCCGTAGGCGACTCGCTGATGGCCACGCAGAACCCGGAGGAGGCCATTCCCTTGCTGGAGGCCGCCGCAAAGAACGATCCCTCACGCTTCGAGACACGCTCGGAGCTGGCCTATGCCTATCTGGAAACCGAGCAGGCGGAGAAGGCGGTGGGCTACCTGCAGGCCTGGCAGAAGGACGAACCGGCCTGGCGCTGGGGCGGCGGCAAGACCCCCTTCCAGAACTGGGCGCGTTACGAGGCCGACCTGAACCTGGGGATGGTGCGGGCCTACAGCGGCGACCTGCCCACGGCCCAGCGCGAACTGGAAGCCCTGGTCGAGGTCGGCCCGGGCAATGGCAGCCTGCAGACTTCACTGGGCAGCGTCTACCAGATGCGCGGCTGGCCACGGCGGGCGCTTGAGCGCCACCAGATGGCCTATACCCTGGACCCGCGTGACATCGCGCCGCGCCTGGGCATGTACGAATCCTACGTGCAGCTGCAACGCGACGACCTGGCGCGGCCGCTGCATGACGACCTGCTGGCACGCTATCCAAGCCAGCCGGCGGTGCAACGCATGGACCGCGACTGGCGCGCCCATCGCGGCTGGCAGCTGCTGGCCAAGGTCGAGGGTGGCCGCAGTTCCGGCGGTGGCGGCACCTCGCCGCTGGGCAACGACGACCTGCACTACGGCGTGGAAGTGGCCTCGCCGGTTCTCAACGACCGCTGGCGCCTGTTTGCCTTCGCCGACCGCCGTTCGGTCAGCTTCCAGGACCAGGACATCGATCCGCTGTGGATCGGCGCCGGCGTGCGCTACCGCTTCGACCGCCTCGATGCCGAGGCAGCGGTGATGCGCCCCAACGACAGCATCGGCGACACCGGCCTGCGCGGCGGCTTCGGCTGGCAGTTCAATGATCGCTGGCACGCCGGCGTGACCGCTGCCCGCAATGATCCGGAAGCCTCGATGCAGGCACGCGTGGCCGGCATCACCGCCGACAGCGTTGCGGTTGCAGTGGACTACACGCGCAACGAGCGCACCCACTGGAGCTTCGGTGGCAGCCAGTTCCGTTACGACGATGGCAACCGCCGCGATACGCTGAACAGTGCGATCGAACAACGGCTGTTGACCCGCCCGCGCCTGTTGATCGATGGCCTGGGCAGCGTCTACACCAGCCGTGGCAGCCGCGACGATGCGCCCTACTTCAACCCCTCGCGGGATCGCTCGGTGGAAGTGGGCCTGCGCATCGACCAACAGCTGTGGCGCCATTACGAGCGCCACTTCCGCCATCGCCTGACGGTGTCGGTGGGCAACTACTGGCAGGAAGGTTTTGGCAGTTCAATCATTCCGACCGTGGCCTATCGCCACGAATGGCAGTTCGATCAAGGGCGGATCCTCGAGTACGGCGTGAGTTGGTCGCGGCCGGTCTACGACGGCCAACGTGAACGACATTTCGGCTTCGATGCCGCGCTGCGCTGGGGAGAATGAGATGGAACGGATGCTTCGCAACCTGACGACCGTACTGCTGCTGGCGCTGCTGGCCCTCGCCCTGCCTGCCGCAGCCCAGCGCGCCAGCTCGGCCGCGGAACTGGACGCGGCCGACAACGGCCTGCTGGTCCTCAGCTACCACGACGTGCGCGATGATGTGCTGGAAAAATCCGACGGCGATGCCTACGCGGTCAGCACGCAGAACTTCGCCGCGCACCTGGACTGGCTGTCCGCGCATGGCTATCACCCGGTCTCGCTGTCACAGCTGATCAAGGCCTCGCGCGGTGAAGCAACGCTGCCGCCGCGGCCGGTGCTGCTGACCTTCGACGACGGCCTGCGCAGCGTGTACAGCCGCGTCTATCCGCTGCTGCGCGCGTACAACTATCCGGCGCTGGTGGCGGTGATCACCGACTACGTCGACATGGCACCGGGCCGCACCATCGACTACGGCTACCGTCCCTTCGGCCATGACGACTTCCTGACCTGGGACCAGCTGCGCGAGATGCAGGCCAGCGGCCTGATCGAACTAGCCAGCCATACCGACAACCTGCACCACGGCGTGCAGTCCAACCCACAGGGCAACCAGACCCCGGCGGTGATCACCCGCATCTACGACCCCAAGGCGCAGCGCTATGAAAGCGCGCAGGAGTACGAGAAGCGCCTGCGCGACGATCTCGGCCGCAGCGTGCAGCGCATCGAGAAGGAACTGGGTGTACGCCCGAAAGCGATCGTCTGGCCGTATGCCGCCTACAACCAGTTGAGCAACGACATCGCCGAGCAGCTGGGCATGCCGGTGTCCTTCGACCTGGAAGGTCGCAGCACGCCGGTGACGGCCGACCTGCATGGCCTGGCACGCCTGCTGGTGACCAGCAATCCGAACATCACCTCGCTGGCCTTCGAGCTGCGCCGCAACGTCAATCTGGACGGCACCCGTGCACTGCAGATCGATATGGACTCGGTCTACGACAGTGACCCTGCACAGCAGGCGCGCAACCTGGATGCGCTGATCGAGCGGGTGAAGCGGATCGGCCCGACCCATGTCTACCTGCAGGCCTTCGCCGATCCGGACGGCAACAACACCGCCGATGCCCTGTACTTCCCGAACCGCCACCTGCCGATGCGCGCGGACCTGTTCAACCGCGTCGCCTGGCAGCTGAAAACCCGTGCCGGGGTGAAGGTGTATGCGTGGTTGCCGGTGCTGGGCTATGAACTGCCCGACGCCGCGCAGCGTGCGGCGCTGGGCATCCAGAGCCCGGAACGCGATGGCATGTACCGCCTGGATTTCACCAAGCCGCAGGCACGGCAGATCATCAAGGACATCTACGAAGACCTGGCGATCAATTCGTATTTCGAAGGCCTGCTGTTCCACGATGACGGCTACGTGCGCGATACCGAACTGGCCCAGCTGCCGCAGGAAGGCAGCGACGGCGGCCGCACCCAGGCGCTGATTGATTTCACCCTGGAACTGCGTGACAGCGCACAACGCTGGCGCCCCAAGCTGGGCACCGTGCGCAACCTGTACGCGCAGCCGGTGCTGGAGCCGCAGAGCGCGGCGTGGTTCGCCCAGCGCCTGGACCTGTTCAACAAGGCCTACGACCGCACCGCGCTGATGGCGATGCCATGGATGGAAGGCAGCCGCCGCCCGCAGCGTTGGCTGGACAAGCTGGTGGTGGCCGTGCGTGCGCACGACCCCGAGCTGAAGCACACGATGTTCGAGCTGCAGACCGTGGACTGGCGCACGCAGCGGCCGATCAGCGGCGAACAGCTGCGCGCGCAGATCCGCCGCCTGCAGGCACAGGGCGTGCGCCATTTCGCGTGGTACCCGGACGATTTCATCGCCGACAAGCCGTCGACCCAGGATGCACGCGCGGCGATGTCCGCGCGCAACTTCCCGTACCCGGAGAAGTGACGTGGACATGAATCCGTGGCTCAACGCCATGTTCCAGTTCGCCTTCTTCTACCCCATGGTGATGGCGTTCTTCTGGATGTCCGGGGGCCTGTACTACTTCTTCCGCCGTGAGCGGAAGTCGCGGCCGCGCAACGACCCACCACCGATGGCGGAGTATCCGTTCGCCAGCCTGCTGATCCCGTGCCACAACGAATCGGCGAACCTGGACGACACCCTCGGCGCGGCATTGGCCCAGCGCTATCCGGACTTTGAGGTGATCGCCATCAACGATGGCAGCACCGACGACACCGGCACCCGCCTGGACGCGCTTGCAGCGCTTCATCCGCGCCTGCGCGTGGTCCACCTGGACCGCAACCTGGGCAAGGCCAACGCGTTGCGCATGGGCGCGCTGGCCGCGAGATCGGAGTACCTGGTGTGCATCGATGGTGATGCCATGCTGGAAGAGTTCGCCATGCACTGGATGGTCTGGCACCTGACCAGCGGCCCACGCGTGGGTGCGGTGACCGGCAACCCGCGCATCCGCAACCGCTCCACCCTGCTCGGCCGCCTGCAGGTGGCGGAGTTCTCCTCGATCATCGGCATGATCAAGCGCGCCCAACGCGTGTACGGCCGCATCTTCACCGTGTCCGGCGTCATTGCCGCGTTCCGTCGCACCGCCCTGCATCGCATCGGCTACTGGGCCGATGACATGGTCACCGAGGACATCGACATCAGCTGGCGGCTGCAGCTGGATCATTGGGACATCCGTTACGAGCCCAATGCGCTGTGCTTCATCCTGATGCCGGAAACGCTGAAGGGCCTGTGGCGGCAGCGACTGCGCTGGGCACAGGGCGGCGTGGAAGTCCTGCTGCGCCACGGCTCCTCGTTGTTCAGCTGGCGCAAGCGGCGGATGTGGGGCGTGCTGCTGGAATACATCCTCAGCGTGCTGTGGGCCTACACCATGCTGGTGATCATCCTGCTGTGGGCAGTGGGCAAGTTCATCCCGATGCCGCCGTCGCTGTACATCGACACGTTGCTGCCGCAATGGCATGGCGTGATCCTGGCCCTGGTCTGCCTGCTGCAGTTCGCCAGCAGCCTGATCATCGACAGGCGTTACGAAACGCATATCGGCCGCAACTATTTCTGGGTCATCTGGTACCCGATGGCGTACTGGTTGATCAGCCTGTTCACCACGCTGGTGGCGCTGCCGAAGACCCTTCTCCGGCGGCGTGGCAAGCGAGCCACCTGGGTCAGCCCAGACAGAGGTATCCGATGAACGCACATCGCCAGACGACTGCCAGGACGCCGTCCAACCGCTTCGACTCGCGCCTGATCCAGAAGCCGCGCAAGCAGCCCCGCCTGCAACGCACTGCCTGGGGCTTTGTGACCCTGGCATTCTGGGGGTTCTACTTCTACCTGTGGGCACCGCTGGTCACGCTGGTGTCCTGGTTGCTCGGTGGGCAGCTGGCGTGGCTGCAGCTGTACGAGCGCAAGCAGCATCTGGACCCGTTCGTGATCATCGCCCTGCCGGTGATCCTGGCGTGCTGTGCGCTGCTGCTGATCGCCTGGGCCGAGTACAACCGCTACCGCTTCTCCGGCAAGGAACGGCGCGGCCCGCACGAGGACGCAAGTCGTGCGGAGATCGCCCATTCGCTGGGTGCCAGCGATCAGCTTGCCGAACAGATGTTCGGTGCCAAGGCCATCACCCTGCACATGGATGAGCATGCACGGCCGCTGGGCATGACCGCGCAGCTGTTGAGGTAACGGGGGTTCGGCCGGGCGGCGCCCGGCACCCGCAGAGGCCGAAGCAACAGCAACAGCTGGCATTCCGTGGGAGGCGGGGCGGTGTCGGATTGCGGGGACGCCGCAAGTACGTCCTTGTAGGCTTGGCAGCCGCATCCATGCGGCTGACACCCCGCAATCCGACACC
>NZ_JBEPSG010000022.1:0-70268 GCF_040548715.1 Stenotrophomonas sp. 2694 | reverse complement strand
GAAGCACTGCTTCGCAAGCGCCCGAACGCACAGCCGCCAGCGGCTGGGCCGGTCTGGGGGTTTACGGCGTCCCCCGCAACCGGACCCACCCCGCCATCCCACCGATACCCCGCTTTTGACGTTGACGTTGACGTTGATTCGGCGGGTGCAGGGCGCAGCCCTGCATCAAACCCCCAACCCTCACTTTTTCAGGAAGTTGTCCACCAGCAGATGCTTCACGTCGTCGATGCGACCACTCAGCACTGCCTTGGCCGCATACAACGCCGTGCCCGCCACCTGCTTGGCCTCGATCTGCGGCGGCATCACCAGCTCCGCGCGACTGGTGTGTACATCCAGCAGCGCCGGCCCACGCTGGGCCAGGAAATCCTGCACCGCTTCTTCCAGGTCCTCGCTGCGGGTCACCGTGCGGCCATGGAAGCCGATCACCTCGGCCAACCGCCCGAAATCCGGATTCTTCAGGTCGGTGTAGTTGTCCAGCAGCCCTTCCACCTTCTGCTCCAGCTCGACGAAATTCAGCGAGCCGTTGTTGAACACCACCACCTTGATCGGAAGATTCTCCTGCACCGCGGTCAGCAGGTCGCCCAGCAACATCGCCAACCCACCATCGCCGGACAACGAAATCACCTGCCGCCCCGGGAAGGCCTTCTGCAGACCCAGCGCCTGCGGCATCGCGTTCGCCATCGTGCCGTGCAGCAGGCTGGTCAGCGTGCGGCGCCGGCCGTTCACCCGGATGTGCCGCAGCACCCACACCATCGGCGAGCCACCATCCGCGGTGAACAGCGCATCGTCGGTGGCGTACTTCGACAGCAGCGCGGTCAGGTGCTGCGGATGGATCAGCTCGCCCTCACCCGGCTGCTCCTCCTGCTCGCGCTTCTTCAGCGCCTTGTCGCGGTGCTCGATGCATTCGTCCAGGAAACTGCTGTCTTCGCGCGGGGGCAGCATCGGCAGCAGCGCATCCAGCGTCGGTGCGATATCGCCGACCACGCCCAGGTTCACCGGATGGCGGCGACCGAGGTGGCTGCCGTCACGGTCGACCTGGATGATCGTGGCCTTGTCCGGATAGAACTGGCCCCAGGCGAAATCCGCGCCGAGCAGCAGCAGCGTGTCGCACTCCATCAACGTGTGGAACCCGGATTCGATGCCGAAGACTCCGGTCATGCCCATGTTGTACGGGTTGTCCGGTTCGACGAAGTCCTTCGCACGCGATGTGTGCGCCACCGGTGCCTGCAGGCGCCGCGCCAGTTCCAGCAGCTGCGCATGTGCCCCCTGGCAACCGGCGCCGGCATAGATGCCGATACGCTTGCCCTGCCCCAGCAGTTCGGCGATGTGCTGCAGCTCGGCCTCGGAGGGGCGCAGCACCGGCTGGGTGTAATGCACCGAGAACGGCACATCGTGCTTCACTTCCGCTTCGCTGATGTCGGCCGGCAGGATCACCACCGCCACACCGCGGCGACTGATCGCCGCCTGGCAGGCCAGCGCCACCACGCGCCGTGCCTGGGCCGGGCTGTGCACCTGCTCGCAGAACACGGTGCAGCTGCCGTACACCGCCTTGAAATCCACTTCCTGCGGGAACTCCATGCCCAGTTCGCTGGTGACCACCTGGCTGGCGATCAGCACCATCGGCGCGCGGTTGCGGTTGCTCTCGAAGATGCCGTTGATGAAGTGCAGACCGCCAGGACCGCACGAACCCGCGCAGGCGGTCAGCTGGCCACTGATCAATGAATCGGCACCGGCCGCGAACGCCGCGACCTCTTCATGGCGGACATGCACCCACTCGATCTCACTGCGATGCAGTGCGTCGGTGACATGGTTCAGGGTGTCGCCGACGATGCCATAACAACGGCGGACGCCCGCCTGCTGCAGGGTATCGACGACGATCTCGGCAACGCGCTTGCTCATGGGACTACAGCCTTGCAAGGGGGAACCCCGAGGCTAGTCCCGGTGAAGTGATGCTCCCGTGGGCAAGAGGCCGATCGCCTTGTCGTGCAAACTCCGGGCAGGGCTGCCGTCAATCGTTGACGTTGATCCACCCCGTCACCGCGCCGCGCTTCGGGTTGCGATAACGCAGCTTCACCCAACCATCCTGCTCATCCAGCATCTCCACGCGATCACCCTGCACCAGGTAGCGCTGCGTGCTCGATGCACCAGGGCGGTCGAACAGGAACAGGCGCGCAGGCAGCACGCTCGCCATCAGCCCCACCAGCGGCGCACCGCTTGCTGGTGCGCCGAGCCCGTCGCCGATGGCGCTTTCCAGCACCTTGCCGGAGGGATCGTAGGTACGCCACACCGCCAGTGGTCCTTGATTCTCGGTCTCTTCCCAGTGCAGCGCACGGTTCAGCGTATCGCCCAGCATCAACACGCTCTCACCGCGGTACAGATAGAGCTGCGGTCCGTTGAAGCGATACACGTCGGTGTACCACATCGGCCCACTGCGGCAGCTGGCGGTCAGCGTGCGCGTGGCGGCGTCGGCGGTAAGGCCCATCAGGTCACCGCACTGGTCGTGTCCATGGGTCACCGCCTTCAGTGCGCGGAACTCACCGCTGCCCACGTCGAAGCGATAGACCGCAACGGCCTCATTGACCATGCCCACCGCCGCGCGCGCAACCAGCTCGGGACGCCCGTCGAAATCGAGGTCCTCTGCGCCCAGGCGCGAATTTCCCTCGGCGTCCGGCGCGCCAGGCAGGCGCTGCCGCTTCCCTGCCGGCTGCAGGAGCACGGCTAGCATGCCGTCCTCCTGTACCTCTACCGACGCCTGCACGCCCGCTGCCGGCGAAAACCGCAGCAGGCCCCGGTCCTCGTCCTGCGCCTGTGCCGCCGGCGCCAACAGACCGGCCAGCATCACCGCCATCAGCACTTCCCTGGGTGTCATCGTCATTCCCTGCAGCGCCACAGTGGCGCGTCCAGGTCAGAACGATACGTCAACCGCCTGCCGCGACCACAGTACCGACTGGTGTTTGGTCTGCTGCTTCCACGCCAGACGGATCGCTTCGATGTCGGCGCGGCGCTGCGGGCTGTCCTCGTGCAGCACCACCAGCACCTTGGTGCGCAGGCGGTTCGGGGAGGCATCGCCACGGAACAGCCACTGGCCGTAGGCATCGAACACGGTCAGGCCGTCCGGGAAGCGCGGCGTCACTTCCTTGTCCAAGAACGCGCGCCACTGCGCATCGCTGATGGTGTCGGCCTGCGGGCGGTCACCGGCGCCCTGCTCTTCGCCCACGCCGAAATAAAGCTCGCTGCGCACCCAGCCGTGGCCGCTGGACGGACGCGCGGCGTCGCCCTGCAGGTCGGCGGTGGTGGCATAGGCGCTGGGCGCCTTGGAGGACAGGCTGGCGCAGCCACTGGTGGCCAGCAGCACGGCGAAGACAAGGCCAAGGTGTTTCATCGGGAACAGCACTCCGGGAAGGGGAAAAAGCACGACGAAGGGGCACGGAGGGTACACCTGCGCCTCGGTTGCGGCTGCAACCAATGCCCTCATGCCGGCAGGGCATGAAGTGATGCAATGGGAGACGGGACTTGCATCGCACCGCCTCCTCACGCCAAGATAATATATCGCTTCATCCGGATGGATGTAAGTGAAACTATCTGCCCCCCCTTCCCCACGTCGTTGCTGCTGGAGTCCGCATGTCCCCCCGCCTGTCCGCGTCGCCGCTCGGCCTCGCCATCGCGCTCGCCCTGTCCCCCGCCCTGGCTTCGGCCCAGGACGCCGCCACCAACCTGGACACGGTGATCGTCACCGGCACCCGCGCCGCCGACCGCACCGTGCTTGAATCCACCTCGCCGGTGGACGTGCTGACCGCCGAGGACATCCGCAAGGCCGGCGTGGTCAACGGCGAGCTGGGCAGCGCCCTGCAGGCCCTGCTGCCCTCGTTCAACTTCCCCCGCCAGTCCAACTCCGGCGGCGCCGACCACGTGCGCGCCGCGCAGCTGCGCGGGCTGTCGCCGGACCAGGTGCTGGTGCTGGTCAACGGCAAGCGCCGCCACCACACCGCGCTGGTCAACACCGACAGCAAGATCGGCAAGGGCACCACCCCGGTCGACTTCAACGCAATCCCGGTCAGCGCCATCAAGCGTATCGAAGTACTGCGCGATGGCGCCGGTGCGCTGTACGGCTCCGATGCCGTGGCCGGCGTGATCAACGTGATCCTCGACAACGGCGGCGACGGCGGCGAGATCGAAGCCAGCTACGGCGCCAACCACACCGACCTCAAGCCGATCGGCCGCACCCTCACCGACGGCCAGACGGGCAACCTCAGTGCCAAGGTCGGCACCTCGCTGGGCGAAGACGGCGGCTTCCTGCGCGTCGGCCTGGAATACAAGAAGCGCAACGGCACCAACCGCGCCGGCTTCGACCAGATTCCGCCGTGGGACCAGACCGAGGCAAATCTTGCACTGCAGGGCAAGCGCAACTACGTGCTCGGCGATGGCGCCAGCAAGGACATCAATCTGTGGCTGAACACCGAGATTCCGGTGGGCAAGACCGCGACGTTCTATGCGTTCGGTACCTTCAACCAGCGTGATACCGAAGGCGCGAACTACTTCCGCTATCCCGATGGCGATGCCAACTGGAAGGAGGTCTACCCCAATGGCTACCGGCCGATCTCCGAAGGTGAGAACCGCGACGTGCAGGCGGTGGCCGGTATCCGTGGGCAGTGGGGTGAATGGAGTTATGACGGCAGCCTGGATTACGGCCAGAACGACTTCACCTATCGTCTGCGCGATTCGCTGAATGCCTCGCTGGGCCCGACCAGCCCGACCCGCTTCAAGACCGCGGACTACGAGTACGCGCAGACCGTGGGCAACTTCGACCTGAGCCGCGTGTTCTCGCAGAGCGACAGCATCAGCCACACCCTGGGCCTGGGCGCCGAAGCCCGCCACGAGCGCTACCAGACCCGTCCAGGCGACCCGGCCAGCTACGCCGCCGGCCCGTACACCGATCGTCCGACCGGCTCGCAGGCAGGCGGTGGCCTGACTCCGCAGGACGCGGCGACCTTGTCGCGCGATGTGGCCAGCGTCTACGCCAGCCTGTCCAGCCAGTTCGGCGAAAAATTCTCCACCGACCTGGCCGCGCGCTACGAGCACAGCGATGACTTCGGCGGCGAACTGACCGGCAAGCTCGGACTGCGCTACGAGTTCACCCCGGCATTCGCCCTGCGCGGCGCGATCTCCAACAATTTCCGCGCACCGTCGCTGGCGCAGATCGGCTACGAATCCACCTCCACCGGTTACAACGCCGGCGGCCAGCTGGTGCAGGGCCGCCTGCTCTCGGTCAACAACCCCATCGCCCGTGGCCTGGGTGCGCAGGACCTGAAGCCGGAGAAGTCGCTGAACACCTCGCTCGGCTTCACCAGCCGCATCGGCGAGCACTTCGACCTGTCGCTGGACTTCTTCCAGATCGACATCGACGACCGCATCGCACTGTCCGAGAGCATCACCGGCGATGCACTGACCGATTACGTGGCCACCAACTACGGCGTCGGCGGCCTGCAGAGCGCCAGCTTCTTCGTCAACGCCGCCGACACGCGCACCCGCGGCGCCGAGCTGGTGAGCAACTGGCGGCAGTCGCTGGGCGATGGCCAGCTGCTGTTGACCGGCACCTACGCCTACACCAAGACCACGCTGAAGAACGTGCTGGCCACACCGGCGCAGCTGCAGGCGCTGGATCCGGACTACGTGCTGTTCGGCATCGAAGAGACCAATACGCTGACCGACGCCACCCCGCGCACCCGTGGCAGTTTCTCAGCCGCTTGGAGCAACGACCGCTGGTCGCTGAGCAGCCGGGTGAACCGCTACGGCAGCGCGACCCGCGTATTCAACTTCGGTGATGGCTACATTCCGCGCCAGACCTACCAGGCCGAGTGGCAGCTGGATGCGGAAGTGGAATACCGCATCACCCCGCAGTGGAGCGTGGCCATCGGTGGGCAGAACCTGACCGACAACTACCCGGATCGCTCCAACGAGGACATCCACTACTTCGGCAACCTGCCCTACGACGTGCTGTCGCCGATCGGCAGCAACGGTGCGTACTACTACGGTCGCGTGCGCTACACGTTCTGATTGCTGCGAACAACGTGCCGACCAACGGTCGGCACCCACCGGGGACGCGATGGATCGCTGCGGGTGGGTGCGCCGGCACCCACCGGGTGGGTGCGGACCGTTGGTCCGCACCAGCCGTAGCCTGACCTCGACCCGGCGTACACGCCGCCGCTGGCATGGTGGTCGTCATGGCTGAACCGCTCCCCCTGCGTCCGCCACCTCCATTGCTGGACGACGCCTGCGCGTTGTTCCTCGATGTGGATGGCACCCTGATCGAATTCGCTGCACGCCCCGACGCCGTGCAGCTTCTCCCCGATGTGCGTGAAGCCATCGGCCGCATCAGCGATCGACTGGAAGGTGCCGTGGCACTGGTCAGTGGTCGCCCGCTTGAACAGCTGGACCAGTTGTTCGCGCCGCTCAAGCTTCCCGCTGCGGGCCTGCATGGCCACGAACTGCGTGCGCAGGACGGGCACGTGATACGCGATGAGCATGCTGACGACACCGCCGACTGGCTGCATGCGCTTCATCAACAAGCCATGCGTTTCGCCCATGGCCACCCCGGCGTGCTGGTCGAGAACAAGGGCGTAGGCCTGGCCCTGCACTGGCGTGGCGCACCGCATGCAGCCAACGATGTGCGCGCCTTCGCCGACCGCCACGTTCGCGGCCGTGCCAGCTATCGCCTGCAGCCGGGCGACCATGTCGTCGAATTCGTCCCGGTGGCTACCAACAAAGGCAGAGCCGTACGTCGGCTGATGCAGTACCTGCCGTTCCGTGGTCGTCTGCCGGTGTTCCTCGGCGATGACCTGACCGATGAATTCGGCTTCGATGCGGCCAATGGCCTGCATGGCTGGAGCGTGCTGATCGGCGAACGTGAACCCAGTGCAGCGGTGTTCGCGCTGCCCGACATACGCAGCGTGCACGCCTGGCTGCGTGAGAATGCGTATTGACCCCGGCCCCCACGGCCGCAACCGAGATGTACCGCGTGATGACCCAACCCGATCTTGATCTGGGCGTGGTCGGCAACGGCAGCTTCGGCGCCCTTATCGACAAGCACGCCCGTGTTGTCTGGAGTTGCCTGCCGACCTTCGACGGCGACCCGACCTTCTGTGCCCTGCTCAGCCCCAACCAGCAGACCGGCGGCGACTTCGCCATCGAGCTGGAGGACTTCGCCGGCAGCGAACAGGAATACCTGACCAATACCGCGATCCTGCGCACCGTGCTGCGCGATGCGCATGGGGGCGCGCTGGAAATCCTCGATTTCGCCCCGCGCTGGCGCCAGAACGATCGTTTCTACCGGCCGGTCAGCCTCATCCGCCAGGTGCGACCGTTGTCCGGCAGCCCGCGCATCGTGATCCGTGCGCGGCCACTGGCCGACTGGGGCGCGCGCGTCCCCGAGTCCACCTGGGGCAGCAACCACGTGCGCTGGATCCTGCCCGAGCATGTGCTGCGCTTGACTACCGACGTGCCGGTGCGCTTCGTGCGTGATGGCCTGCCGTTCGTGCTCAACCATCCCATCCATCTGATCCTGGGCGTGGATGAATCGCTCAACCGCTCCATCAGCGGCTATGTGCAGGAAGCGTTCCAGCGCACCCGCGACTACTGGCGCGAATGGGTGCGCTACCTGTCCATCCCGCTGGAATGGCAGGACGCGGTGATCCGCAGTGCGATCACCCTCAAACTCTGCCAGTACGAGGACAGCGGCGCGATCATCGCGGCAATGACCACCTCGATTCCGGAAGCGCCCGGCAGCGTCCGCAACTGGGACTACCGCTACTGCTGGCTGCGCGATGCCGCCTTCGTGGTGCGCGCGTTGAACCGTCTGGGCGCCACCCGCACGATGGAGCAGTTCCTCGGCTACATCTTCAACCTGGCCACCACCGACGGCACGCTGCAGCCGCTGTACGGCATCGGCTTCGAAGCCAAGCTGGACGAGGACGAAGTGCCCAGCCTGTCCGGCTACCGCGGCATGGGCCCGGTGCGGCGCGGCAACCTGGCCTGGGTACAGCGCCAGCACGATGTATACGGCAGCGTGGTGCTGGCCTCCACCCAGCTGTTTTTCGACCGCCGCCTGCAGGATCCGGGTGACAGCCACACCTTTGCCCGGCTCGAGCCGCTGGGTGAACAGGCGTTCGCACTGCACGACGTGCCCGATGCCGGCCTGTGGGAATTCCGCGGCCGCACCGAAGTGCATACCTACACCAGCGCGATGTGCTGGGCGGCGTGCGATCGCCTGTGCAAGATCGCCGTGCGCCTGAAGCGTGATGACCGTGCACAGTACTGGCGCGAGCGTGCCGATACCATCCACGCACGCATCATGGAAAAAGCCTGGAGCGAGGAGCTCGGCCACTTCACCGATACCTTCGATGGCCATCGCCTGGATGCCTCGCTGCTGCTGCTGGCCGACATCGGCTTCATCGACGCCAACGACGCACGCTTCGTCGCCACCGTCGAGGCCATCGGCCGCGACCTCAAGCACGGCAACGCGCTGTACCGTTACATCGCGCCGGATGATTTCGGCGAGCCGGAAACCAGCTTTACCATCTGCACGTTC
This sequence comes from Stenotrophomonas sp. 2694, assembly GCF_040548715.1. NCBI lineage: Bacteria > Pseudomonadati > Pseudomonadota > Gammaproteobacteria > Lysobacterales > Lysobacteraceae > Stenotrophomonas > Stenotrophomonas sp. 2694. The sequence goes on along the minus strand of NZ_JBEPSG010000022.1, from coordinate 61,684 downwards.
TGGTACATCGATGCGCTCGCCGCCATCGGCCGCATGGATGAGGCGCGCGACATGTTCGAATCACTGTTGCAGCAACGCAACCATCTTGGCCTGCTGTCGGAAGACCTTGCCTTCGACGGTGGTGAAGCCTGGGGCAACTTCCCGCAGACCTACTCGCATGTCGGCCTGATCACTGCGGCGATGCGCCTGTCGCGGTCCTGGCAGGAGGCTTCATGAGCCGTCTTGTCATCGTATCCAACCGCGTGGCTGTGCCCGGCGAGAACCGTGCCGGTGGCCTCGCCGTGGGCCTGCTGGCGGCGCTGAAGGAACGCGGCGGATTGTGGTTCGGCTGGAGTGGCAAGAGCGTGCGCGAGGCCAGTGGCGCGCTGCACGAGCAGCGCGATGGTGACATCCAGTACGTCACCATGGACCTGGCCAAGCGCGATGTGGACGGTTACTACAACGGCTTCGCCAATCGCACGCTGTGGCCACTGCTGCACTTCCGCCTGGACCTGGTCGACTACGACCGCGGCACCCGCGAGACCTACCACAGGGTCAATGCACTGTTCGCCGACAAGCTGGCGCCGCTGCTGCGCGAAGACGACATCGTCTGGATCCACGACTATCACCTGATTCCGCTCGGCGCGATGCTGCGCGAGCGCGGCATCGGCTGCCGCATCGGCTTCTTCCTGCACATCCCGATGCCCTCGGCCGACCTGCTGCAGGCCATGCCCGATCATCTGCGGCTGTTCTCGGCGCTGTATGCCTATGACCTGGTCGGCTTCCAGACCCAGCGCGATGCCGATCGCTTCCAGACCTACCTGCGCCTGTTCGGCGGTGGCCGGGTACTGGAAAACGGCAAGCTCGAAGCGCCCGGCGGACGTCACTTCCGAGCCGCGGCGTTCCCCATCGGCATCGACACCGAGCTGATCGCCCGCCAGGCCAGCACCGCAGCCAGCAAGGCGGCCGTGAAGAACCTGCGCAGCAGCCTGCGCGACCGCCAGCTCGCCATCGGCGTGGATCGCCTGGACTATTCCAAAGGCCTGCCCGAACGGTTCCTCGGCTTCGAACGCTACCTGCAGCGCCATCCCGACCAGCGCGGCTCGCTCACGTACCTGCAGATCGCACCGGTCTCGCGCGGCGATGTCACCGAATACCGGCAACTGCGCAGCCAGCTGGAGCAGATCGCCGGCCACATCAATGGTGGCCATGCCGAGCCGGATTGGACACCGCTGCGCTACGTCAACCAGAACTTCACCCACGCCACGCTGACCGGCTTCTACCGTGCCGCCGCTGTCGGCCTGGTGACCCCGCTGCGCGATGGCATGAACCTGGTCGCCAAGGAATACGTTGCCTCGCAGGACCCGGAAGATCCCGGCGTGCTGGTGCTGTCCCTGCTGGCCGGCGCCGCCGATGAAATGAAGCAGGCGCTGCTGGTCAACCCGCACGATCTGGACGGCGTGGCCGATGCCATCGCCACTGCGGCGACGATGTCGCTGCACCGGCGCAAGGAACGTTGGCACGCGATGATGGAACACCTGCGCACCTACGACATCAACCACTGGCGCCGCAGCTACCTCGAAGCCTTGGAAGGTTGACCGCCCACGGGCATGGCCCGGCGCTACATTGATCCGGGCACGGGGTAGCGCCGGGCTACGCCCGGCGGCGCTTAATCGAGGAACCGCGCGGCCTGTGCCGGCGTCGGCAGGAAGCAGGTGTCATGGCGCCCGAACCAGCGATAGCGGTTGCGTGCCAATACGCGGTAGGCCCCGTCGCGCCAGCGGCGTGGCAGCACGCGCAGTACGGTCGCCAGGCGCCAGCCACCACCCAGTGCCGCCAGCACGCGCAGGATCGCATCGGTATCGGTCCACGCGCCCTGCCCGTCCAACAGCAGGAACGAGGTCGGGTCGTGCGCGTCCAGGCCATGCGCGCGCAACATCGCGCTGCCCTGCGCGCCCTGCATCGCCGCGAAGCGAAAGCGTTCCTGCCGGTCGAACCGCAGCAGGAAACGCACCCAGCGGCTGCACAACGCGCAGACGCCATCGAAGACGATCACGCCGCCAGGTTCTGCCCCCGCAGCGCGATCCCCGCGCATCAGTCCATCCACACCAGCGTCGCCATCCGGCCGGTGCGGCGGTCGCGACGGTGCGAGTACAGATCCGCATCGGCCATGGTCGAGACCGTGCCGCCGTGGATGTTGCCCAGCTCCATGCCCGCGGCCTGCAGGCGCTGTCGCGCCAGCGCGAACAGATCCACTTTCCAGTGACCGGGGCGGGTCGCCACGAAGGCCGCCGCAGCGGCCGCGTCGTGGCCGACGAAGGCGTGGTACACCTCTTCGCCGATCTCGTAGTCGGCCGGTCCCGCTGCTGGGCCCAGCCACGCGCGCAGCTGCGCCGGTGGCGTCTGCATGGCGGCCACGGTGGCCTCCAGCATGCCGTCGGCCAGGCCACGCCAACCGGCATGGGCGGCGCCCACCTCGCTGCCATCGACAGCGGCGAACACCACCGGCAGGCAGTCCGCGGTGAGGATCGCCAGCACCACGCCGGGTACCGACGTCACCGCGGCATCGGCCACCGGTTCGCTGGCGCCCTCCACCGGCGGCGCGCCGAAACGCAGCACGGTGCTGCTGTGCACCTGGCGCAGCCAATGCGGCGCCGATGGCAGTGCCAGGCCCTGCTGCAGCAGCTGCCGGTTGTGCTCGACGTTGGCTGGGGTGTCACCGTCGGCCGCATGCCGGTTGCCCAGGTTGAACTGGGCGAACGGCGCTGGCGAGATACCCGCGCCATGCCGGCGCGTGGTCAGTGCATGCACGCCCGGGGGCGCCGGCCAATCAGCCTGCAGCAGCGGCAGCGCGGTAGTCATTACCAGCGGTCCCGCTCGCGCTCGGCGAAGGCCGCGCTGTCTTCGCGCAGCACCTTCATCAGGTGCAGCATGTCGGCCGGCGCCGGCGCGGTGTTGCGCACCGACTCACCACTGATCGGATGCACGAACTCCAGGGTCTCTGCATGCAGGGCCTGGCGCTTGAAGCCGCGCAGCGCGGCCACCAGCTCGTCGCTGGCCCCCTTCGGCAGCTTCAGCGCACCGCCGTACAGCTGATCGCCCACGATCGGATGGCGCAGGTGCGCCATGTGCACGCGGATCTGGTGGGTACGCCCGGTTTCCAGGCGGCATTCCAGCGCGGTATGCGCACGGAAGCGCTCGCGCAGTCGGTAATGGGTCACCGCTTCCTTGCCATCCTCGCGCACGCCCATCTTCAGGCGGTCGCGCGGGTGGCGATCGATCGGCGCATCTGCGGTACCACCGGCCACCAGCGCGCCCATCACCACGGCCAGGTACTGGCGGTGCACGTCACGGGCGGCCAGCTGCTCGACCAGTGCGGTCTGCGCTTCCAGCGTGCGGGCCACGACCATCACGCCGCTGGTGTCCTTGTCCAGGCGATGCACGATGCCCGCGCGCGGCAGCACCGCCACCGACGGGTCGCGGTACAGCAGCGCATTGACCAGGGTGCCGCTGTGGTTGCCGGCACCGGGGTGCACGACCAGGCCGACCGGCTTGTTGATCACCAGCAGGTGCTCGTCCTCGAACAGCACGTCCAGCGGGATGTCTTCCGGCTCGGCGCTGGTCTGGGCTTCCAGCACCACCTGCAGGGTGACCACCTCGCCGCCGCGCAGCGCGTCGCGCGGGCGTGCCTGCGCGCCGTCCAGCAGGACGTCGCCAGCCTTGATCCACTCGGTCAGGCGGGAGCGGGAGTATTCGGGGAACAGCTCGGCCACGACCGCGTCGAAACGACGGCCGGCGGAGGTGTCGGGGACAACGGCCTGGCGGGCCGATTCGGAGGGTTGTTCAGACATGGCAGGGGGCATCTTTGAAATTTTGGGGTCCCGGCGAGCCGGTTTCAGTCGCTGGACAGGACACTAGGCTATCATCGACCCTTCGTATTCCAGCCGCGTCCCGCATTGACCCCATGATCCGACGCTCCGTCCTGCTCTCCGCGCCCGTCCGCCTGACCGCCCTCCTGCTGGTGCTGGTCATCGTCGCCACTGGCTGCAACCGCGGCACCAAGGGCGATCGCCCTGATGAAGGCACCCCGGTCGAACAGCTCTACGAAAAGAGCCACAAGCTGATGCAAGGCGGCAACTGGAGTGGCGCTGAAGCCAGCTTCCGTCGCCTGGTGGCACAGTATCCCTACGGCCCGTACACCGAGCAGGCGATGATCGAATCGGCCTATGCCCAGTACAAGGCCGGCAAGCACGATGACGCGGTGTCCAGCATCGACCGCTTCATCCGTACCTACCCGACGCACCGCAACATCGCGTACCTGTACTACCTGCGCGGCCTGGCCAACTCCAACCGCAATACGGTTTTCCTGCGTCGCGTATGGTCGTTGGACGCAAGCCGCCGCGATCTGTCCACGCCGCATCAGGCGTATTCAGACTTCAACATCGTGGTCGATCGCTACCCCAACAGCCGCTACGCCGCCGATGCGCGCCAGCGGATGCTGGTGCTGCGTGACGTATTCGCCCAGCATGAGCTCGACAATGCCCTGTACTACGTGCGTCGCGGCGCCTGGGTCTCGGCTGCCGGCCGCGCCAACTACCTGCTGGAAAACTACCCGCAGAGCGCATTCCAGAACGATGCCGTGGCGGTGCTGGCCGAGTCCTACACCCACCTGGGCAACAAGACCCTGGCCGACGACGCCCGCCGCGTCCTGCAGTTGAACCAGCCGGATCACCCGTGGCTGGAAGGCAAGTGGCCGAAGTACCCGTGGATGATCCGCAAGCTGAACCCGTTTGCCGGCGAGAAGTCCGCCGCCACCGGCCAGCGCAACGCGCGAATGGAAAAGAAGTAAGAAAAGAGGCCCCGCACGGGGCCTTTTTTTTTGCCTGGCGTCACCGCTAGGAATGCTACGAACCGGCGATCACTGCGACTTCCATCGCAGTCGGCGCGCAGGACAGCTCCCAGAATGCGGCGCAAAGGCCATCCCGGCCTGCATGGAGCGCCACATGTCCTCATCGTCCCTGCGGTTCCGACCCCGCCCGACCCTGCTGGTCACTGCCCTGCTCGCGCTGGCCGCCAGTCCCCTTGTCGCGCTGGCGGCGGAGCCGGGTGACCTGCTCTCGGCCGCGCCCTACCGCGCCAGCTGGGTGCCCTCCAAGGCCGCCCAGGCCTACAAGCTGGCCTACCGCACCCCCGATCATCACGGACGCCTGGCCGAGGCGACCGGGCTGGTCTACCTGCCCGCCGGGCCTGCGCCGGCAGGTGGCTGGCCGGTCGTATCCTGGGCCCACGGCACCCAGGGCATCGCCGACCACTGCGCGCCTTCGGTATCCGGCCCCTATCAGCCCGAGCGCGATGGCCGCTTCCTCGACCAGTTCCTGGCACAGGGCTATGCCGTTCTCGCCGCCGACTACCAAGGCCTGGGCAGCCCGGGTGATCACGCCTACCTGCACGTGCGCACCTCCGCGCGCAACGCCATCGACCTCATCAAGGCCAGCCGCCATTTCCTCGGCAATGCCACGCTGTCACCGCGTTGGGTATCGGTGGGCCATTCGCAGGGCGGCGCTGCCGCGCTCACTGCCGGCCATCTGGCACCGTCCTATGGACCCTCGCTGCAGTACCGCGGCAGCTTCACCACCGGCACACCCACGGCCGTCGAACTGACTGCGCTGGTGATGAAGCCGGACAGCCGCACGCCGAATCCGGGCGCGCTCAATGCCTATCACGCCTACCTGCTCGATGGCCTGCTGCAGGTGGAGCCGCGTATCGCACGCGTGCTCAGCGATGAGGGCCATGCACGGGTCGCGCTGGCGCGCCAGCAGTGCCTGGGCCCGCTGGCAGCCACCCTGGAAGGGGCGAACACGGGAGAAATGTTCAGCGCACCGTTGACCTCGGTGCCGGGCATCTGGGCGCTGCTGCATGACTATCTGGGCGTGCCACGGCGGGGCTTCAGCCAACCGTTGATGCTGGGCCACGGCAGCGAGGATCGAGACGTGCCCTATCTCACCACCCTGCTGTATGCCGTCGGTCTGGCCCTGCGCGGCGAACCGGTGGCATTCCGCCGATACCCGGTCGACCATCGCGGCACGCTGGACGCAGCGGCGGCCGATGGCCTGGCATTCGTGCGTGCGCGGCTGGGGCACAGCCAATTTGACGAGGCCGCCGAAACCGCCAGCCTGGAGCAACTGCTCAACGAAGCCCGGTAGATCCACGCCATGCGTGGATGGGCGGTACACCCGGTTGCCGGCCAGCGGCCGGCACTACCGATGGATCCATCGAACATCGGTAGCGCCGGGCCATGCCCGGCGACCGGTCCTCAGCTCTTGTAGCCGTTGCTGATCGGGTAGCGGCGCTCACGCCCGAACGCGCGGCGCGAGACCTTCGGGCCCGGCGCGGCCTGGTGGCGCTTCCACTCGCTGATCCGCACCAGCCGCAGCACACGATCCACCACCGCCGCGTCATAGCCTGCAGCGACGATCTCCGTGCGCGACTGCTCTTGGTCGATGTAGCGGTACAGGATGCCGTCCAGCACGTCGTAGGCCGGCAGCGAATCCTGGTCGGTCTGGTTTTCGCGCAGTTCGGCCGAGGGCGGGCGGCTGATCACCGCCGGCGGGATCACCGGCGCACCGCCAACGGTGTTGCGCCACTTGGACAGGCCGAACACCTCGGTCTTGTACAGGTCCTTCAGCGGCGCGTACCCCCCGCACATGTCGCCATAGATGGTGGCGTAGCCGACTGCGTACTCGCTCTTGTTGCCGGTGGTCAGCAGCAGGCCGCCGAACTTGTTGGCCAATGCCATCAGGATCACGCCACGGCTGCGCGACTGCAGATTCTCCTCGGTCACATCCGGCGTGGTGCCCTCGAACATCGGCGCCAGCGCCTGCATCAGGCCCTGGAACGCCGGCTCGATGGAAACGGCTTCCAGCTTCACGCCCAGCGCCTCGCACTGCTCGGCGGCCAGGTCGTTGGACATGCCGGCGGTATAGCGCGACGGCAGGCGCACCGCCGTCACGTTCTCCGCGCCCAGTGCATCGACCGCCATGGCGAGCACGATCGCCGAGTCGATGCCACCGGACAGACCCAGCCACACCTTCTTGAAACCGTTCTTGCTGCAGTAGTCCTGGATGCCGCGGGTGACCGCGCGCCAGGCCAGCGCATCCATGCTCTCGTCGCCGTCGTCCATCCATACCTGCGGCAGGAAGCGGCGGGTAGCGCCGTCGTAGTCCACCACCAGCCACTGGTCGACGAAGGCCGCCGCGGCCGGGTGCACCGTGCCATCGCCATCGGCCACCACCGATGCACCATCGAACACCAGCGCGTCCTGGCCGCCCACCACGTTGAGGTAGGCGATCGCCGCGCCGCTTTCGCGGGTACGTGCAGCCAGCACGGCGTCACGCTGGGCATGCTTGCCACGCTCGTACGGCGAGGCATTGGGCACCACCACCAGCTGCGCGCCGGCACGCACCGTATCGGCCAGCGGCTCGGCGAACCACAGGTCCTCGCAGATCAGCAGGCCGACTGGGATGCCGTCGACCTCGAATACGCAGCTGCCACCGTCCGGGTCGACATCGAAGTAGCGGCGCTCGTCGAACACCGCGTAATTGGGCAGTTCGCGCTTGCGGTAGGTCTGCTCCACCAGGCCATCGCGCAGCACGCTGGCCGCGTTGTAGACCACCGCACCGGCGGCCTGTGGCCAGCCCACTACAGCGGTGATGCCACGGCACGCAGCAGCAATGCGGGTCATCGCCTGCTCGCACTCGTACAGGAAGCCCGGGCGCAGCAGCAGGTCCTCCGGCGGATAGCCGCTGACTGCCAGTTCGGGGAACATCACCAGCCCGGCGCCGTACTCATCGCGCGCCTGGCCGATCATCTCGATGATGCGCTCGGTGTTGCCGGCGACATCGCCAACCGGGAAGTCGAACTGCGCCATCGCGATGCGGATCGAAGCCATGAGGGTCCAGCCTGTGGTTGCAATGCGCACATTGTAGCGCCGCGACATGCGCTCGCCGGGCATGGCCCGGCGCTATCGCATGGACCATTCTGGTAGCGCCGGGCCATGCCCGGCGGGTGCCCAGACGCAGAAAGGCCGCCCTGAGGCGGCCTTTCTGTTTCAAGCAGCCGGCCAACGGCTCGGCTCTACAAACACGTAGCCGCTGCGCGGCTGCGGTCTTATTTCACCAGCTTGGCGATGGCAGCGCCCAGGTCGCCCGGCGAACGCACGGTGACGACGCCAGCAGCTTCCATGGCAGCAAACTTGCCTTCGGCAGTGCCCTTGCCGCCCGATGCGATCGCACCGGCGTGGCCCATGCGCTTGCCGGCCGGAGCCGAAGCACCCGCGATGAAACCGACGACCGGCTTCTTCACGTGGTTCTTGATGTACTCGGCACCGGCTTCTTCAGCGTCGCCGCCGATTTCGCCGACCATGATGATGCCTTCGGTCTGCGGGTCTTCGTTGAACAGCTTCAGGCAGTCGACGAAGTTCAGGCCGTTGATCGGGTCACCACCGATGCCGATGCAGGTGGACTGGCCCAGGCCGACTTCGGTGGTCTGCTTGACCGCTTCATAGGTCAGGGTGCCCGAACGCGACACGATGCCGATCTTGCCCGGCTTGTGGATGTGGCCCGGCATGATGCCGATCTTGCACTCACCCGGGGTGATGACGCCCGGGCAGTTCGGCCCGATCAGCACGGTGTCCGGATGCGAACGGGTCAGCACGTTCTTGACGCGCAGCATGTCCAGCACCGGGATGCCTTCGGTGATGCAGACAATGACCTTGATGCCGGCAGCAGCGGCTTCCAGGATCGCGTCAGCCGCGTACGGCGGCGGCACGTAGATGACCGAAGCGTTGGCGCCGGTGCTCTGCACGGCGTCGGCAACGGTGTTGAAGACCGGCAGGTCGATATGGGTGGTGCCACCCTTGCCCGGGGTCACGCCGCCAACAACCTGGGTGCCGTACTCGATCATCTGAGTGGCGTGGAAGGTGCCCTGCTGGCCGGTGAAGCCCTGCACGATCACCTTGGTGTTCTTATTGATCAAAACTGACATTGGATTTCCTTCGGTGTCGGATCAGGCGGCGTTCTTGACAGCTTCGACGACCTTCTTGGCACCGTCGTTGATGTTGTCGGCCGGGATGATGGCCATGCCGCTGTCACGCAGCAGCTGCTTGCCTTCTTCCACGTTGGTGCCTTCCAGACGCACCACGACCGGAACCTTGACGCCCACTTCCTTCACGGCGGCAATGATGCCTTCGGCAATCATGTCGCAGCGGACGATGCCGCCGAAGATGTTGACGAAGATGCCTTCGACCTTGTCCGAGGACAGGATCAGCTTGAACGCTTCGATGACGCGCTGCTTGTTGGCGCCGCCGCCCACGTCCAGGAAGTTCGCCGGCTCGCCGCCGTTGAGCTTGATGACGTCCATGGTGGCCATGGCCAGGCCTGCGCCGTTGACCATGCAGCCGATGTTGCCGTCCATGGTGACGTAGTTGATGTCCAGCTCCGAAGCGATCACTTCGGTCGGATCTTCCTGGGTCTTGTCGCGCATGGCGACCAGGGCCTTCTGGCGGAACGCGGCGTTGTCGTCGCTGTCGAACTTGCCGTCCAGCGCGTACAGGTTGCCGTCGTCCAGGATGGCCAGCGGGTTGATTTCAACCAGCGCCAGGTCCTTTTCGTTGAACAGGCGGTACAGGTTCACCATGATGTTGGCGAACTGGCCGGCCTGCTTGGCGGTCAGGCCCAGCTTGAAGCCGAAATCACGACCGTGGTAACCCTGCACGCCTTCGACGAAGTCGACGTTCAGCGAGTGGATCAGCTCCGGGGTTTCAGCGGCGACCTGCTCGATCTCCACGCCGCCTTCCGAAGAAGCGATGTAGGTGATGGTCTTGGTGCCACGGTCAACCAGCACCGACAGGTACAGTTCCTTGACGATCTCGCCAGCGGTGGTCACCAGCACCAGGTTGACCGGCAGTTCAACGCCAGCGGTCTGGTAGGTGGCCATCTTGGTGCCGAGCATCTTGGCCGCAGCGGCCTTCACGTCGTCGGTGGTCTTGCAGAACTTGACGCCGCCAGCCTTGCCGCGGCCGCCAGCGTGGATCTGCGCCTTGACCATCCAGGGGCCCTGGCCCAGGGAGTTGGCAGCGGCAACAGCTTCGTCCGGGGTCGCAGCGACCTTGCCGGCCGGGACCGGGATGCCGTACTCGGCAAGCAGTTGTTTTGACTGGTATTCGTGGAAATTCATGCGTCACCGTGGGAATAGGAACGACCGCACGCAATTCCTCAGGGCCCCGGCGGGGCGCCGGCATGGACCGCGGCGGGCCCACTATTGTGGCCGAGCCGGCGCCGGGGCGCAAAGAAGTATGGACAAAAGGCCGGAACCGGCCAGATTTCCATGGTCATTCAGGCAGTTGCGGCACGGGCTGGATCACGCCGCAAACGCCCGCCCGGGCCGACTGCGCAGCCCAGCCCGGTACAGGCGCCCTATACTGGCCCGGTAAATTCGACCCACGGTGCCGGCAACCGGGCAGCGAGCAGGTCCGACGATCGGGGGACGTCGGGCAGGTTCGGCCCACCGCCGTCATGACCCAGTTCCAGGCAGCCAGAAGGGGAGTTCCGGCGTGTCACCCAGTGCTTCATTGATCGACCGCATCGAATCGATACCGCGGCGTGAGCTGTATTTCTTCGCCCTGTACCGGGTGCTGATCGCCTCGGTCATCGCCGCCCTGCTGTACAGCCCGTTGTCGGCCATGGTCGGCGAAGCCCACCACCCGCGCCTGGCCTATTCGGTCGGCGCCACCTATCTGCTGCTGTCGCTGCTGCTGCTGGTAATCGGCCGCAACGAGCGCTGGCTGCGACCCATCGTGGTCGGCGGCGTGCTGTTGGACATCGTCGCCGCCAGCCTGCTGGCGCACGCCCTGCCCGGTGCCAGCGCCGGCATCTCGATGTCGCTGCTGTTCAACATCGCCGCCGCCGCCACCCTGCTGCCGCTCAGCTGGGGCCTGGTGCTGGCGCTGGCCGCCAGCGTCGCCACCGCCGCCGAATACCTGTGGAAGGTGCTGGAAGGCGGCGATCCCACCCGCACCCTGGCCGAACTGGCGATGTTCGCCACCAGCTACCTGGCCCTGGCCTTCATCAGCTACCAGGTCGGCAACCGTGCACGCCGCAACCAGCAGCTGGCCAACCAGCGTGGCGACGAAGTGGCCAACCTGTTCCAGATCAACGAACTGATCATCCGCCGCATGCGCACCGGCGTGGTGGTGGTGGATGCCGACAACCGCATCACCCTGGCCAACGAAGCTGCCTCGATCCTGCTGGGCGACCGCGATGGCAACAGTGATTCGGGCCGCCTCGACCTGGCCAGTGTCGCCCCCGAACTTGCCCGGCGTCTGCAACGCTGGCGCAACGGCTGGGCACAGGATGAAATGCCGCTGCAGCTCAACCCCGACCAGCCGGAAGTGCAACCGCGCTTCGCCCGCCTGCTGGCCGGCAGCGACCTGGTGCTGGTGTTCCTGGACGACTCCAGCGTGGTCTCGCGCCGCGCCGAATCGCTCACCCTGTCGGCGATGGGGCGCTTCTCGGCCAGCCTCGCGCACGAGATCCGCAACCCGCTGGCGGCCATCAACTACGCCGTGCAGCTGCTGGAGGAAGGCACCGGCTTCAACGAAAGCGACCGCCGCCTGCTGCAGATCATCCACCAGCAGTGCCAGCGCACCAACGGCATCGTTGAAAGCGTGCTGGGCCTGGCCCGACGCGAACGCGCCAACCCGGAAAACGTCGACCTGGCCGCCTTCGTGCGCCGCTTCGTGCTGGAGTACAAGCAGGGCCAGACGCTGGAAACCGACAGCATCGAACCGATCATCAACGACACCTCGGTGCCGGCCCAGGTCGACCCGCGCCACCTGTACCAGGTGCTGACCGTGCTGGTGCACAACGCCCTCAAGTACGGCCGCATCGGCGAGCAGCCCGCGCGCGTGCGGCTGCGCGTGGCCCAGCACGAGCGAAGTGCGGTGATCGACGTGATGGACCGTGGCCCCGGCATCCCCGAGACCGTCGCCGCGCAGCTGTTCCGCCCCTTCTTCACCACCTCCGAGCACGGCACCGGCCTGGGCCTGTATATCGCCCGCGAGCTGTGCAGGGCCAACCAGGCGCGGCTGGATTACATCCCCGTCCCCGCCGGCGGCTCCTGCTTCCGCCTGGTACTGCCCGGCCCGCACACCCTGCTTCCGCACTGATTCGGTGCGTCAAACATTTGTCGCCTTCCACACCCTCGGCTATCTTTCCCACCCATGAACGAAACCCGCAGCGCCCTCGTCGTCGACGATGAACGCGATATCCGCGAACTGCTGGTGTTGACCCTCGGCCGCATGGGCCTGCGCATCAGCACCGCCGCCAACCTCGCCGAAGCCCGCGAACTGCTGGCCAGCAATCCCTATGACCTGTGCATCACCGACATGCGCCTGCCCGATGGCAATGGCATCGAACTGGTCAGCGAGATCGCCCAGCACTACCCGCGCACGCCGGTGGCGATGATCACCGCCTTCGGCAGCATGGACCTGGCCGTGGAAGCGCTGAAAGCCGGTGCCTTCGATTTCGTCAGCAAGCCGGTGGACATCACCGTGCTGCGCGGCCTGGTCAAGCATGCGCTGGAACTCAACAACAGCGAACGCCCCGTTGCCGGCCCCGCCGCCGAACAGGCCGCACGCCTGCTCGGCGAATCGCCGGCGATGGACGTGCTGCGCGCCACCATCGGCAAGGTTGCGCGCAGCCAGGCGCCGGTCTACATCCTGGGAGAATCCGGGGTGGGCAAGGAACTGGTTGCACGCACCATCCATGCACAGGGTGCACGCGCCGCTGGGCCGTTCGTGCCGGTCAACTGTGGCGCCATTCCCACCGAGTTGATGGAGAGCGAGTTCTTCGGCCATCGCAAGGGCAGCTTCACCGGCGCCCATGCCGACAAGCCGGGACTGTTCCAGGCCGCACACGGCGGCACCCTGTTCCTGGATGAGGTGGCCGAGCTGCCGCTGCAGATGCAGGTGAAGCTGCTGCGTGCGATCCAGGAAAAATCGGTGCGCGCGGTGGGCGCCCCCAGCGAAGAACCGGTGGACGTGCGCATCCTCTCGGCCACCCACAAGGATCTGGCCGAGCTGGTCGAAGACGGGCGCTTCCGCCACGACCTCTACTACCGCATCAACGTCATCGAACTGCGCGTGCCGCCGCTGCGCGAGCGTCGCCAGGACCTGCCCGCGCTGGCCGCGTCGATCCTGGCGCGGCTGGCCCGCAGCCACGGCCGCGCCACCCCGCTGCTGGCGCCGTCGGCGCTGGACGCGTTGGCCCAGTACGGCTTCCCCGGCAACGTACGCGAGCTGGAGAACATCCTGGAACGCGCGCTGGCGCTGGCCGAGGAAGACCGTATCGGCGCCGACGACCTGCGCCTGCCGCAGCATGCCCCTCGCTCACCGGGCAGCGCTGCGCACGCTGAAGCCGTGGTCGATCTGCACCCGGGCAGTGCCGCCCTGCCCTCGTATATCGAACAGCTCGAGCGCAGTGCCATCCAGCGCGCGCTGGAAGAAAACCGCTGGAACAAGACCCGCACTGCCGCGCAGCTGGGCATCACCTTCCGTGCGCTGCGCTACAAGCTGAAGAAGCTGGGGATGGAATAAGGCTACCCCGTGGTGGTGCCGGCCGCTGGCCGGCGACCTCGTGCACCGCGCCATCCACGCATGGCGTGGATCTACTGGTTGCCCATCCACGCATGGCGTGGATCTACTGAGCGCTGACCGCCATCCAGGCACGGCCTGGATCAACCTGCCGTTCTGCGTCGAAATGGTAGTGCCGGCCGCTGGCCGGCAACCCCGTGCACCGCCCATCCACGCATGGCGTGGATCTACGGCATCAATCCTTGGTGACGCGATTGATCTCGGCCAAGCTGGTCACGCCCGCGGCCGCCTTCTTCAACGCCGACTGCCGCAGGTCATTCACGCCGATCGCCTGCGCGGCCTCGGCAATCTGCAGCGCGTTGCCGCCCGCCAGCACGATGGTCGCGATCTCGTCGGTCATCGGCATCACCTGGTAGAGGCCGGTACGGCCCTTGTAGCCCTCGGTGCATTCGTCGCAACCCACCGCCTCATACAGTTCGATGCCTGCATCCAGCTGCGCCTGGGTGAAGCCCTCGGCCAGCAGCGCATGCTCCGGCAGATTGGCCGGGCGCTTGCAGTTCGAACACAGGCGGCGCGCCAGGCGCTGGGCAATCACCAGCGTCACCGAGCTGGTGATGTTGTACGGCGCGATACCCATGTTCATAAGGCGCGCGATGGTCTGCGGCGCATCGTTGGTATGCAGCGTGGACAGCACCATGTGACCGGTCTGCGCAGCCTTGATCGCAATTTCCGCCGTTTCCAGATCGCGGATTTCGCCCACCATGATGATGTCCGGATCCTGTCGCAGGAACGAACGCAGCGCCGCGGCAAAGGTCATGCCACGCTTGTTGTTCTGCTGCACCTGGTTCACGCCCGGCAGGCGGATTTCCACCGGATCTTCCGCGGTGGAGATGTTGCGGGTCTCGTCGTTGAGGATGCCCAGCGCGGTATACAGCGACACCGTCTTGCCCGAACCGGTCGGGCCGGTCACCAGCACCATGCCGTACGGCTTGTGGATTGCCTCCAGGAACAGCTTCTGCTGGTCCGGCTCGTAACCCAGCTTGTCGATGCCCAGCTTGGCCGCGCTGCCATCGAGGATACGCAGCACCACCTTCTCACCGAACAGCGTAGGCAGCGTGCTGACGCGGAAGTCGATCTGCCGGGTCTTGGACAGGTTGAGCTTGATGCGCCCGTCCTGCGGCACACGCTTTTCGGCGATATCCAGCTGCGCCATCACCTTCAGGCGCGCGGCGATGCGCTGGTTGAGCTTGTTCGGCGCGCGCGCGACCATCTTCAGCAGGCCGTCGATGCGCAAACGCACGCGGTAGTCGTCTTCGTAGGGCTCGAAGTGGATGTCCGACGCGCCCTTGCGGATCGCGTCGACCAACACCTTATTCACGAACTTGACCACCGGGGTGTCGTCGCCCTTGGCGTCGATACCGCTGTCGGTGCTGGCCATGTCGTCGTCGCCACCGCCAACATCGAGGTTGGACATGCCATCGTCATCACCACCCAATGCATCACCGATGGTGTCGTGGCTTGCATGCCACTGCTCCAACGTGCGGCGAATCTGATCCTCATCCACCAGGATCGGCTCCACCACCAGATTGGTGTGGAACTTGATCTCGTCCAGAGAATGGGTGGGGTTGCTGGTGCCGACGAACAGCTTGCCGCCGCGTTTGAACAGCGGCAGCACGTTGTGCTTGCGCAGCAGCTCCTCGCTGACCAGGCTCATCGCGTTCTGGCTGCTGTCGAACGTGGAAACGTCAAACAGCGGCATGCCGAACTCGAGCGAATTGGCGGCAGCCAGTTGGGCAGCGCCGACAACCTTGTTCTGGGCGAACCAGGTCGGTAGTGGCTGGCGCGCAGCGGTGGCCTTGGCCATGGCATCACGGGCAGCGGCTTCGTCCAGCGCGCCATCCTGGACCAGGCGGCGGGCCAGCCCAGTGATGCCGACGAGGTTGGCAGTGATAACGGCGTTCATCTCAGCTACTCCAACTATTATTTGCTTCCAGACCGCAAGCTTACGCTCTCAGTCGGATCGGTTCCCATACCTGGGGCCGGACTCGCCGCTGGGGCTTCCTGCATCGAAAGGCGCGCGAGCAGCTGCAGGATCGGGTCACTTGAAGCGATAGGTGGCAGGTGCGGGGTATACGTCGAGTGAAGGATCTTCGCCAGTTCCGGCTGCTGCGTCGCCAGGGCCGCATAATGCAGGCTTCCCAGTACGTAATGGCTTGCGATTTCACTACTCAATACACCGCGCGCGCCCGGGCCGCCCAGCATCCGCTGCCCGATTGCCAGGACGGCTTCTTGGTCATCCTGCGAGGCTGCCGCAACCAAGGCGAAAGCATCCGCTACTGCAGAATCCTTTGGGGCACATTTGACCCACGTCGGCTTCTGCCACAAGTCCACCTGATCCCCAGCCGCCATGAACGGCACGGTTTCAATCGCAAGCGAATAGATCATGTCGGCAGAACCCACCGGATCCTTATCCAACGAGCAAGCCTCTGCACGCGACCGAAGCACCTCTGCATTCAGCGCATCGCTAGGCGTCACGTTGACCGTCAAGTTCCCCTTGCCATCAACGATAGCTCGGCGAAGCTCACGCGCAGCCCGATTCTTGGAGACAACACGTAATGGCAGCCCACTTCCGCCAGTCGCTTCATCATTGATCGGCCTCCTGGAATGACCGGCAAGAAGCTTCGTAATCGGCCACGGAGCAACGCTGATTCCACCGAAGTCGGCAACTTGGTCGTTGCGGAATCTGGCTTCAGGCGCCTTCAGTTGCAGGAGCGGGAAGTAGTCGGAGTTGGCGCGTGCGGGGTATTGCTGAGTGAAGGCAATCAAACCACGACGGTCCATCACGAAGCTGTCCTGAAGGTCGTGCAGCGTCTTCACTCCAACTCGAGCCAGGTCTGCCTGCAGGAGTTCGCTATTGAATGCATCGGCACCCAATGCCGGAATCCTGCCTTTCGGCGAAGCCACCAGGATCAGATCACTTTCATTGGCCAGATAGGCCCTTACGTCCGAAAAATTTGCCAGCATTCCAGTGATCACCGAGCTCACGAGCTGCGGGTTGATCTCGTACAGCTGTAGCCACTGAACGAACAAGCCGCCGGAATTCAGTTGTCCCGGGACGAATGAATAGAATTCCCTGCTGAAAAGGGACGCCGTCCCCCCCATCCACGGGTTGGAGGGTTCTGACACGATCAGATCGTATTTCGTCGGCGACGCGGAGAAATATGCCTTCGCATCATCAATGACGATGTTGGAACGAGGGTCTTCGTAGGCGCGCGCCACCTTGCTCCCGAAGTGACGGGCAGCCTCCACCATCGCCGGTTCGATTTCCACTGTATCCACACGGCCAACATTGCGACTGCCCAGCAACGAGTGGGTTGTCATGCCTGAGCCGAATCCAATGACACCAACATGTGGATACTCTGCTTTGAGCGAGAGAGGCAATGCAGCCAACAGGACCATGGTGGACTCGTCAATCGCAGGCGGCGCCGACGGATTGATCGTCAAGCCCGCGTCGACCTTTCCGTTAGTAGAAATCGAACGTGAGATCGCACCATCACCACGAGCGGGCTCCTCGTATACCGCTACCGTGGCCGTCTTGCCGTCCTTGGAGAAGATCACCTTGGTGCCCTCTGCCAGCATGGACCGACCATGTCTGTATACGGAAGAATTCAACATAAGCGGATCGAAGTGCACAAACATGAGGGCGCACGAAATGCCCGCTGCGGACAAGCCTGCCGCCCAAGCGATCTCCCTGCGCGCGCCAAACCCGGAAATCGAATAGCGCTTCAACAGAAGCATGCCCAACAGCAGATCAATCGCGGCCGCAACAGCCAGCGCCAGCTTGAGGCCCAAGCCAGGCAGCAGAAGGTGAGCCGCGAGAAGAATACCCACGATCGCGCCCAATGTATTGAAGGCGTACACCTGCCCGATTGCGCGCTCACCATGTCCCTGCCGCAGCAGCGCGAGGGTCAGCAATGGCAGCGTCATGCCGGCGAAGAACGCTGCGGGGAACATCACCAGTAGCGAGATGATTCCGCTGGCAACATTGTAGAGACCGTAGCCTTCACTGCCACGGACGATGACGCGCATGAGCCAGCCGACCCACTCGAACGAGTGGGCGTAGACGAACATGGACGCCAGTGCGGCCAGGCCCATCCACACCTGGACCCAGCCTGCAGTGCGCAGGGGAGAATCGAGGCTGTCCGCACGGGATCGCAGCCACAATCCGCCCATGGCGATGCCCGCGATGAACGCAGCCAGCATCAGTTCAAATGCATGGATGGTCGTGCCCAGGGCCAGCGAAAGCATGCGGACCCAGGTGATTTCGTACACGAATGACGACGCACCGGTCAGGGCGGCAACCAGCAGGACGAACATTGGCAGGCGACGCCTTCTGCTGCCCTGCGCTCCATGCGAGGTCGCAACAATTGCCGGCGATTCCGATTTCGTCAGCGGATAGATGAAGATCGCAATGAGGACATTGAGCAATCCAGCCGTCATCATCGCGCCGGGCAGGCCTACGCCGGGCAGGAGCAGATAAGTGGCCACCAGCGCACCCGCAGCAGCACCGATGCTGTTGGAGAAGTACAGACCGGAGAGCACCTCCCCCTGCGCCCCCTCCTTGATGCGGATGAAGCCCGCGCTCATCAGCGGGAATGTAGCCCCCAGCAGTATGCATTGCGGCAGCACTAGAGCAGTTGCCAGGCTCCAGCGCACAAGCTGGACACCTTCAACGCCTATCCCCGGGAAGACGCTCGTGTACGCCCAGCGGGTCAACGCACCGTAGGCTGGATCAAAGGCAAGCCCGAACAGACCGATGATCAGCTCAATAGCCGCATATGCCAGCAAGGGGCGGGCAAGCAGCTCACTGCGCCGGCTGACAAGCCAGGCGCCGCATGCCATGCCGCCCATGAAAAGCAACAGGACGAGAGATTGCGCGTAGGAGGAATGTCCGAGGAACAGTCCCAGGTAGTGGGTCCAGATTGACTGGTATACGAGGCCTGAAAAGCCCGAAAGGACGAACAGCCACAACAACAGCACGCCACTAGGCGACGACGAAGATCTCAAGCCGTTCTCCCCGAATATCGTTGAATATAGGGCGCCCATATCCCCACAGGCACCCTGGTGACATCGTAACAGTTGCGTGCACTACCAGCGGCAGACCTTTTAAGTGGCCCTAGCCAGACCCCGCCCCCATACACAGTGCGTGTCAGCCCTGCCGATGTATCGATGCCCCTTGAAGGCAACGAAATGGATCAACATCGGGGGAGTAAGGCTGCTTGACGGCGGCACCATCCAAGGACCATGCACCTTCAGCATTGCTGCGCAGTAGCAGCTCCTTGCCCACGCACACTCCGGCCCGGGGTCGCCCACCGCTTCCAGTCCGACAGGCACACTGTGGGCTCCCCCTGAGGTGATCGCTCTCCCAAGCCCCCCCCGGCCTGATCCGCGCACATGACGGCAATCAGCGACCGCATGAACTGCAACCGCCAGCAGCCCATTCAGGCACCATGGCGGAGTAAGATTGGACAGGGGAAAACGGGGACACGCATTGAATCAGCTCAGTATCATCCTGCCAGCAAAAAACGAAGCCGAAGGTCTTCTTCGCACGCTTCCGGCACTCCGGCAACTGTACGCTCACGCCGAGATCATCGTCGTGGATGACGGCTCCACTGACGCCACGGCAACCATAGCCCACGAGCAAGGCGCGCGGGTGCTTTCCAGCCCCTATTCCATGGGCAACGGCGCCTCGATCAAGCGAGGCGCGCGCATGGCCACCGGGGACATTTTGGTGTTCATGGATGCCGACGGGCAGCATAGCCCGAGCCACGTCGCCGTCCTGCTGGAAAAGCTGGAAGAGGGCTATGACATGGTCGTCGGTGCCCGCGACAGCAGCGGCCAGGCCAACGTGCACCGTGGCTTGGCCAACCGGTTCTACAACTGGCTAGCGAGCCACATGACGGGTTTTGAGGTCATGGATCTCACCTCCGGCTTCCGGGCCGTACGGGCAGGGCGTTTCCGCGAATTCCTGCACCTGTTGCCGAATGGGTTCAGCTACCCGACCACCAGCACGATGGCCTTCTTCCGCAGCGCCTACCCGGTAGCTTACGTCCCCATCCCCGTGGGCAAGCGAGTGGGCAATGGCAGCCACATCCGCCCCATCAAGGACGGCATCCGCTTTCTGCTGATCATCTTCAAGATCGCCACGCTCTATTCACCGCTCAAGCTGTTCGCACCCGTCGCAGCGGCGTTCTTCCTGCTGGGGCTGGGCTACTACGGCTATACCTTTACGACCATGCACCGCTTCACCAACATGAGCACTTTACTGTTCAGTGCGTCAGTGATCATCTTCCTGATCGGCCTGATCTCGGAACAGATCACCGGCCTGACTTACCTCGCGTCGCGCAAGGACTCCCAACCGTGACAGCAGGGGGCGGGGCCACTGCAGCCCTTCCAAAACTCCTGGTCGTGGCGTCCACCTATCCGCGCTGGCGAGGCGACCCGGAACCTGGATTCGTCCACGCCTTGAGCCGGGACCTGACCGCCCACTTCCAGGTCACAGTGTTATGCCCGCATGCCCCCGGTGCAGCCCACCGGGAGCATCTGGACGACGTACAAGTCATCCGCTACCGCTACGCACCCGAAGCGCTGGAACAGTTGGTCAACGGCGGAGGTATCGTTTCCAACCTGCGGCGGCGCCCGTGGACGCTGGCGCTGGTACCCAGCTTCCTGTTTGGCCAGTGGTGGGCCGTGCGACGCGAACTGCAGCGGCATCGCCACCACGCCCTCCACGTCCACTGGATCGTGCCACAGGGCTTGACCAGCGCCCTGCTTCCGAAACGGCTGCGGCCGCCGATGCTGGTCACTTCCCATGGCGGCGACCTGTTCTCGCTGCATGGCCGAATGTTCCAAGCGTTGAAGCGCTTCGCGCTTGCCCGCGCACAGGCGGCCAGCGTGGTCAGCGAAGCAATGATCGCGCCGATGCAAGCGCTGGCGCCGCACCTACCCCTGTTGGTCTCCCCAATGGGCGTGGATCTGCAGCATCACTTCACGCACTCCACGGCTGCACGCGCAAGCAATGAACTGCTTTTCGTCGGCCGCCTGGTCGAGAAGAAGGGCCTGGTCTATTTGCTGGACGCGCTGCCCACAGTTCTCGCCCACCACCCTTGCACAACACTTACCGTCATTGGGGATGGCCCGGAACGCGAGGCACGGCAATCCCAGGTGGAAGCCCTAGGACTGCAGGACCATGTGCACTTCCTTGGCGCCCTGTCGCAGAACGCTCTGCCGGCGCACTATCAGCGCGCAAGTGCTCTGGTCGCCCCTTTCGTGCAGGCCCGCAATGGCGACCAAGAAGGGCTGGGGCTGGTCTCCGTCGAGGCTCTCGGCTGCGGCTGCCCGGTGGTAACCACTGACGTCCCTGCGGTACGCGATGCGTTCCCGACCGCCCCCCCGCGCTATCTGGCCCCGCAGCGCGATGCTGAGGCCCTTGCGAGCGTGCTGGTGCAGTTGTTGGATGCGCCGGAAGAGGCCGAAGCTTGGGCCCGAGCTCAGCGCCCTGCCCTACTGGCGCGATTCGATCACGCCGAAGTCGCCGCCAGGTATGCCCGGCAATTGCAGACCATCATGGAGGCAGCGAGTGCCCCTTGAATTGCCGCGTCTTGGCAAGCTGGCCAGAACCTCGATCTTGGTGATGTTCTGGCAGAGCGTCCGCATGGTCTGCCTGGCCGCCTGGATCCTCGTCGGTGCGCGCGTGCTGGGCGCGGACAACTATGGCCTTTTCTCCGGCACGGTCGGAACCGCGTCGGCCCTAGCTGGTCTGGTGGGGCTGGGCGGCGGCATGCTGATGTACCAGTACGCTGCTGCAGACCGCGCACGCTTTGCCCGTTACTGGAAACAGTGCCTGCTGCTCTGCCTGATGAGCGCGCCACCCCTTTCCCTCGTCTTCTGCCTGCTCAGTGCCGGGCTACTGTCATGGCCTGCGCTCTGCCTGGTCGCGCTTTCGGAAATCGTCGCGTTTCCCTTCGTGACCAATGCCGCGTTCGCCTTCTCCGCAAATGATCGGATGGGATGGTCAGCCGCGCTGCCTGCGCTGAATGCAATGCTACGGCTGGCCGCGATCTGCATCTTCAGTGCCCTGCCATCGTCCGCAGCCCTGACCGGTTATCTTCTGCTGCATCTGGCATCGGCCGCCTGCAGCGCATTATTCGCATTGCTGGCGGTGCGCCACCTACTGAAGCCAGGACCGGCGCAGCTGCAGATCAACCGTAGCGACCTGATCCATGGCACCGGCCATGCCGCCGCATGGAGCTCATCCGTGGGGGTAACCACCCTGGACAAATCCTTCGTGCTGCACACCAGCGGCAGCATGATTGCTGGCCAGTATTCGGCCGCCTACCGCATCGCCATGGTCCTGGCGATGCCACTAGATGCCATGGTGATGTCCGCCATGCCGCGTCTGTTCCGCGCCCAGCAGGACAATGTCCGTTACCGCCGTCTGGTCACCTCGATGGTACTGGCAGCGCTTGGTTACGGCGCCATCGCCAGCCTGGTTCTGGCCTATTGCGCCCACCTGCTGCCGCATCTGCTCGGCGGCGAGTTCACTGCCGCCATACCGGCCCTGCAATGGATGGGGCTGTTCGTCGCCGGCTACAGCCTGCGGCAGATCGGCTGCAACACGCTTGTAGGTCGAGGCTGGAAGATGCGCAGGTTCCTCATCGAAGCCCTCGGACTGATGCTGATGGCGGTGCTTTCGGCTCTATGGATACCGGCACATGGACTGCAGGGCGCAGTATGGATGATCATCACCGCCGAAGCCGTGATGGCCTCCCTTGCATGGCTGACCGTCCCCTTCAGCCCCGCGCCTGCATACGCACACGCGCAGCACTGAACAGGTCAAGGTACGCGCGGCAGGCGGCGTCGATGGAAAAAGCACTGCTGTGTGCCCGCAGTACCTCCGCAGGAACCTCACAGCGCCCGTCGACAACATTGCGCAGTGCCTGGGTCAGTGCAAACACATCCCCTACCGGCACCAGTTGCCCGTACTTTCCTGCACCGAGCACCTCGGCCGGGCCATGCGGACAGTCGGTGGACACCACCTGGACGCCGCAGTGCATGGCCTCAACCAAAACGTTGCCAAAGCCTTCGTAATCCGAACACAGCACCAGCGCCCTGCCTCGCGCTATCCACGGCAGTACGTCCGCTACACGCCCGGGCATCGCGACGTCCTTCTGCAAGGTGCTGGCCGCCACCCAAGCTGAAAGATGACGCCCCTCCTCGCCCTGCCCCAGTACCAGCAGGCGTGCCCGATGAGTCTGTCGCAACCGCGTGAACGCCTCCCACAACAGGTCCAGGCGCTTTTCCGCTGACAGACGCCCGGCATAGATCAACACCGGAACGCCATCATCGGGGAACGGCCACAGCTGCTTGGGCAAGGCTTGAGCGCGGCGAGATGCGCGCGTGATCGGATTGTGGATGACCTGCACCCTGGAAGCAGGAACGCCAAGCTCCCCTTCCATATCCCTGGCCAAGGCGGCGGAAACCGCGATCATTCCCTGTGCGGCTGGCATTACGATGCGCATCAGCCAGCGGATGATCTCCCGCTTGCAACGCGCGTAGCCACGCGCCGCCTTCCGCGGAGCGGACAGTGAAAGATGCTGGGCAATCACCACGGCTGTTGTGGGATACAGTAGTCGGCGCCAGAAAACGACCCAGATGGCCACATCATTGGCAGTGGTGACGACGACGAGGGGACGCTGCTTGCGAATCAGCCACGGCAGCCGCAGCAGCAGCTGCCAGGCACCGGCAGGTGCGATGAAGTCAACCTCGCCAGCATCTCCCGGCCCACCCAGATCGCGGCCCGCAATGATGCGCGCCGCCTCCCCTTGCTTCTTGAAGCCACGCAGCAGATTCAGCTGCACTCGCTCCAAGCCACCAGGCTCCCAGCGGCTGGCCAACAACCAGATCATGCCGCTTCGACCGCTCTGAGCGGCCCAGCGATACAGATGACATCCTGGTAGTCACGCAGGTCTGCAATTTCGATCCTGACCAATCGACCTTGGGCTTCCAGCCGGTGGAAGCGATATCCCAACGGCTGCAGAAACGTGAGGATGTCCCGGCTCTGATAACCCGCTGCCACGCAGGCCTGTTCCTGTACCTCAACGGCAATGACCGGGAGAAACCGACGCACGATGTTCAACCCACCCTGCAGGCACGGGAGCTCACCGCCTTCGATATCGATCTTCAGCAAATCCAGACGGGTCAGCCCGACGCGATGGGCGACGTCCTCCAGCGTAGTAATGTCGGCCACACCGACACAGCGATCCACGCTGGCATTTCCATACAGGCTGCCAAGGCCCTGGTTGAACTCCACTCCGTCGGTCTGCCCACAGGATGCGTATATCGGCAACTGACCAGCCTGGGCCGCGAGTCCTTGCCGGTGAACCTGTACTGTTTCCTGCAGACCATTGATCTGTACGTTGCGCTGCAACTGATCAGCGATCCCGGCGATGGGCTCGATGGCTATCACGCAGCCGCTTGGCCCCACGCGATTTGCGCAAACCAGGCTTATCTCGCCGATGTTGGCTCCGACATCGATCACGGTCATGCCAGGTTCGAGAATTCGATCCAGGAGTGAGACCAGGTGGATGTTGTAGTAGCCCATCCAGAACATGCGCCGTTGCATGTGCTCGGCAAGATCCAGTGACACGGTAAACCGGCCGTCGAAGTCATCAATGATCTGCCGCCCGCGCAAATGCCGGAACAGCCTGCGCAACGCACTCTGGGCCACGCCGGGCCGCTCGCCAACGCGCAGGCTGTTGCCCATCTGCCGAAGCACCGTCATCAGCCCCATCGCTTTTCCCCAAGGTGACTTTCCACCTGCAACTGCCCATCATGAGGTACTGCCCGCAAGAATAGCCCTACAGGTCCGTCCATGCATGTCCTCATGCTCTGCAAACGGCAGTACACCGGAAGGGATCTGCTTGATGACCAATACGGAAGGCTGTACGAACTGCCGGAGGGTCTAGCCCGCCATGGTTTCGCGGTCAGCGGCGTCACCCTGAGCTATCGCCCCCGGGCAGAACGGGAGCATCGATCCCCAGCGGGTGTGCATTGGAAATCGCTCAACGTCAGGCCCAAGGGTCTTCTTGCCCTGCCTGCTTCCATTCGGGACATCCACCGACGCAGACCCGTGGATGTCGTGCTGGCAGGCTCGGACGCCCCCTGCTGTATTCTCGGCAGTAAGATCGCAGAACGTCTCGGCGTGCCCTATGTGCTTGATCTGTACGACAACTACGAGAGCTTCGGACTGAGCCGTATCCCCGGCGTCACCACCGCCTTCAGGAACGCATGCGCATCGGCAGACGGGATCAGCGCCGTCACTCACACGCTGGCCGCCTACCTCCGCACCATCGTCAACCCATGGTTGCCCATTGAGGTGATTGGAAATGCGGTGCGAACCGATATCTTTCGCGCGCTCGACAAACAGGAATGCCGCAAGGCGATGGGCCTGCCAGCGCACGCGCGCTTGATCGGTTGTGCTGGTGCCATTGATGAAAGCCGGGGCATCGCCGACTTGTTCCAGGCATTCCAACAGCTGGCGGAACACGATCCCGACCTCCACCTGGTGGTTGCCGGGCCCGGGGACGGAACAGCCGTGCGCTTCGCGCACCCCCGCCTGCTGGATCTGGGTGTACTGGACTGGAAGCGCGTACCGATCCTTCTCAATGCGCTGGACGTAGCCATCACCTGCAATCGGGACTCGGCCTTCGGTCGGTACTGCTACCCGCTCAAGCTCGCCGAGAGCCTGGCGTGCCGGACGCCGGTGGTCGCCGCCGCTATAGGAGACGCCGGCGCACTGGTGGACAATGCGCCCGCCTGTCTCTATACGCCCGGAGATACCCGTGGCCTGGCTGGGGCCATCAGCGATCAATTGTTCAGCCCAAAGTACCCCGACTCAGTAGAAATATACGACTGGAGTCATCGGGCAACGGCACTGGCGGACCTACTCATCCGAGCAGTGGCGACGACAGGCACCGCTCACTGAGGAGGCTTCGCGGGAGAAGCCACCGGCGGAGCAGTTTCGATTCCCAGCTGCTTCGCGGTCTGTCTGGCCACTGCGGCCTGCTGAAGGTGGCCTTGGCGTTCCATCGTAGAGATCATCTTCTGCACATAATCAGGCGAACCCAAGCTTTGCTCTACTGCCTTGGCGAACGCCCAATCGGCCATTGCTGGATTACCAGCACGGGTCAGGGCGTAGTCACCGAACTGAGCGTAACTGCTGGGCGGCAACGTGGTGCGATCAAACAATACACCAAAGGCTTCCATCAGTCGGCCATCATCCAATTCAAAACCTTCGTAACGACTGTTCATGAGCGAAAACAGTGCGCCTCTTACTTCTGGGGCAATAGGCTGTCGTCGCAACTTGCCAATCAGGCGCTGCCACCAGGCATCCGGGACCGGACGCCTCGCCTGGGTGGCCGCGAGGATCAATCCCTGGTCGCTGATGACCGAGCTCCCCGGCAGAGCGGCAGAGCGCTCGAACTGGCTGATGGCCAAGTCTACAAACGGAGAATCCAGATATCCGTCAGACATCTCCAGATAGATCGCACCCAGGTCGTTGGCCGCACGCGCCGAGCGCGGATTCTCCACCGCAAGGTCAGAAGCAAGCAGCAGAGGATCGCCCCATATGCTGGAACGGATCAACGATGCGCCTGACAGCAGTACGACAATCGCAGCCACGACCGCCCGGCGAACGAGAGGCGATCCAACACGGATGTTGACCATGATCGCCGCCACAGCCCAGAGGATACCCAACAGCGCAAGATAGTTGCGATGCTCGAAAATCAACTCAAGACCGATGACATTGCTGGTCAACAGATGGGAAACAAAGAACCAGAGCACCCCCAGACAGAGCAGTGGCGCCCTGCGTCTCAAAACAGAAACTCCCAGCACAAGCGTCAACAACACCAGGCCGGAGAGCAGGGTCGAAGCCGGATGCAACCAATCATGCGAGGGCTGGAAGTCGTCGTAATAGAAAGTCAGCGAGGTCGGTAGCGGCAGGAGTACTTGGGTCAGGTACATGCACAGGACGCGCAGCTGACTCAGCAGGCGCTCATAGGTTCCGAAATCGCGCCCGGGGTAATTGTCAACCCAGTAGGTCGGGACCACGACGAAGAGGAACCCCACTATCGCCACGATCAAGGCAACAGCGCAGAGCGACTTCCAAAAACGGATCACGTGCGGCGAGCGCGCCCTGAAATGCAGTACTCCCCACTCCAACAACACGCCATAGGCAGCGACCAGAACGCCCGATTCCTTGGCGAGCACCCCCAGCAAAGCGAGCGGCAGACATGCAACGAACCAAGGCCATGCGCGGCGCTCCTGCATCTGCTGAGTACGTGCCTGCAGGTAGCACAGCAGCGTACCGAGCATGAAGGTCGCCGCAAGCGTCTCCATCCGCTGCACGACATACAGCACGCTCGAGATCTGCAGGGGGTGAATGGCCCATATGAATGCCACGACAAAACTGATGCGCAGCGCCACAGTCGGCGTTGCGGTCTCCAGGAGGATCAGTATCCGGCGGGTCAGCAGCAGCACGAGCACAACGTTGACCAGGTGCACTAGCACGCCGATCAGTTTGTAACCCCAAGGGTCCAGCCCTCCCAAAGCGTGATTCAGCGCGAAGCCAGCCATCGACAGCGGCCGGGCGCCCAACAGACCGCCGGGCTCGAACGAGGTTGCCGCCTGCAGGATCGCCTGCCATGTCAACGAATCTGCATGGATAGCCCTGTTTTCAACGATGGTGCCGAAATCGTCAAAGAGGAAGGGGCCACGCATGCCGGGCCAGTAGATGCCGGCAACCAGCA
Source organism: Stenotrophomonas sp. 2694 (assembly GCF_040548715.1). Taxonomy (NCBI): domain Bacteria; kingdom Pseudomonadati; phylum Pseudomonadota; class Gammaproteobacteria; order Lysobacterales; family Lysobacteraceae; genus Stenotrophomonas; species Stenotrophomonas sp. 2694. The sequence continues at coordinate 34,189 of NZ_JBEPSG010000022.1, read as the reverse complement.
GCAGGACAACCGCCAACCACAGGTAAGACGATGCGAACAGGCGCTTCGCGCGTGTGTCATTCGGAGGCAGCGCCATCAGTTGCAGTCGCGAGGCCGGGCGTAGGAGGGTATATCCGCATCGACCTTGCACTGCCAGACGCCTGACGAATTGCGTGCAATCTGCACCGTCTTGCCATTGATGATCGGATTGCCCTTGAGGCGGCAGCGGATGCTGCCGGTCTCCGACGAATCCATGCTCATGGTGCAGCGTGCGGTGCTGGACTGAAGGCCGATATCAGACAACTGAAAAGTGGTGATGTTATTGGCAAGTATCTGTGATTCGAACATGGTACGGCCGCCGGCCACCTCGGCCAGCCCCGCAGTTACCTGCGATTTCGCCACGAACATCTGGTACGCAGGCACGGCAATGGCCGCCAGAACCGCAATGATCGCAACCACGATCATCAGCTCAATCAACGTAAAACCACGCTCCCCAAGCATGGCGCCTCCCCTTGGATACTCTTGATTTTCCATGATGAAAAACGAAGAAGGGGGCGAATTCGCCCCCTTCTTCAAACACCTGCGAGCCCGCTATCAGCAGCCGGCCGGCTTGTAATCAGCCAGCTTGGCCGATGCGGTGCAGTTCCAGGCACCGGAAGCGTTGCGGGTGAGGGTGACGGTCTCGCCGACGACCTTCGGGTTACCCTTCAGGGTGCAGACGATCTTCTGGCCAGAAGCATCGCTCCAAGCGCCGCTCGGGGCAATGCCGCAACGCGGGGTGTTGGAGTTCAGACCAAGGTCAGCAGCCACCGGGCTACCAGTTTTGGTGCCCGACTGGATGCCTTCTTCGAAGGCAGTCACGCCGCCGCGGATGTCGGCCAGGCCGGCAGTGACCTGCGACTTGGCGACGTAGTTCTGGTAAGCCGGCAGCGCAATGGCGGCCAGGATCGCGATGATCGCGACGACGATCATCAGTTCGATAAGGGTGAAGCCCTTCTGGTTCTTCATAGTCGTACATCCCCAAGATAGTGGTGGTTGAGTCAGTGCACAGGATCGGTCCGACCTTCGGCCGGCTGAGCGGGTCCTGCACCTGCGGGTGGATCAACGCAGGTTGCGTGCCAACCCCGGCACGCCTCCCCCTGGATTTCCCCGCGCCCATGATGGCAGCAATTTCGTGGATGGGAACCCCCCGTATGCGAATCTGCGATGGACGCGGCAATGTGACGCAGTGCGTCACCTTTGGTCGGCGGCCGGCACGAAATTGCATTCCGGCCCGCTCGGCAACTGCCCAGACGGCAATGAACCCGCTACCATCGGCAACTGGATGCCCGTCTGGGGATGGCGGGCCGGGGAGCCAACATGTCTGTCAGTCGCAGTGCGATCAAGAAAGAACCGGTGGCGCGCGCCACCATGGAGCTGCAGCCGTTTGTCTGGGAGGGGACCGACAAGCGGGGCGTGAAGATGAAGGGCGAGCAGCTGGCCAAGAATGCCAACCTGCTTAGGGCCGAACTACGCCGCCAAGGCATCAATCCGGGAACGGTGAAAACGAAGCCGAAGCCATTGTTCGGCGCCGCTGGTAGTGCGATCAAGCCCAAGGACATCGCCTTCTTCAGCCGTCAGATGGCGACAATGATGAAATCCGGTGTGCCCATTGTTGGCGCCTTGGACATCATCGCGAGCGGGCATAAGAACCCGCGCATGAAAAAAATGGTTGACTCCGTGCGTACCGACATCGAGGGCGGATCCTCCTTGTATGAGGCGGTCAGCAAGCATCCGGTGCAGTTCGACGAGCTCTACCGCAACTTGGTGCGGGCGGGCGAAGGGGCGGGTGTACTTGAAACGGTGCTGGACACCGTTGCTACTTACAAAGAGAACATCGAAGCCCTGAAAGGCAAGATTCGCAAGGCACTCTTCTATCCCGTCATGGTGATGGCAGTAGCGCTCTTGGTCAGCAGCATTCTGCTCGTTTGGGTGGTCCCGCAGTTCGAAGATGTATTTAAGGGCTTCGGCGCCGAACTGCCTGCCTTCACTCAGATGATTGTCAACCTATCCAGATTTATGGTGTCTTGGTGGTGGTTGATACTGATCGCTTTAGTTGGAGGCATTGTTGGGCTGATCGCCGCCTACAAGCGCTCACCAAAGATGCAGCACGGAATGGATCGCCTGATCCTGAAGGTGCCAGTGATCGGCCAGATCATGCACAACAGCGCCATTGCGCGCTTCGCCCGCACCACGGCAGTGACCTTCAAGGCCGGTGTACCGCTAGTGGAGGCGCTCGGCATCGTGGCTGGCGCTACCGGCAACACTGTGTACGAAGAGGCGGTGCTGCGGATGCGCGATGACGTGTCTGTCGGCTATCCGGTCAACGTATCCATGAAGCAGACCAACCTGTTCCCGCACATGGTCATCCAGATGACCGGTATCGGCGAAGAGGCTGGCGCCCTGGACGCCATGCTGTTCAAAGTGGCTGAATACTATGAACAGGAGGTCAACAATGCTGTTGACGCCCTGAGCAGTCTGCTGGAACCGATGATCATGGTATTCATTGGTACCATCGTCGGCGGCATGGTCATCGGCATGTACCTGCCGATTTTCAAGCTCGCTTCCGTCGTCGGATAAAACATACATGGCATTTCTTGACCAGCATCCCGGCCTCGGCTATCCCGCCGCGGCCGGCCTGGGACTGCTTCTGGGCAGCTTCCTGAACGTCGTCATCCTGCGCCTGCCCAAGCGGCTGGAATGGCAGTGGAAGCGCGATGCGCGCGAGGTTCTGGAGGAGCCGGACTTCTACGAGCCGCCCCCACCGGGCATCGTGGTCGAGCCTTCGCACTGCCCGCACTGCAAGCACAAGCTGGCCTGGTACGAGAACATCCCGCTGTTCAGCTGGATGATCCAGGGCGGCAAGTGCCGCCACTGCAAGGCGCCCATCTCCATCCAGTACCCGCTGGTGGAGGCCCTGACCGCGGTGATGGTGCTGGCCTGTGTGTGGCAGTTCGGCTTCGGCTGGCAGGGCTTCGGTGCGATCGTGCTGACCTGCTTCCTGATCGCCCTGTCCGGCATCGACCTGCGCACCCAACTGCTCCCGGACCAATTGACCCTGCCGCTGATGTGGCTGGGGTTGATCGGTAGCATCGACAACCTGTACATGCCGGCCAAGCCTGCCCTGCTGGGGGCTCTGCTGGGCTACCTGTCGCTGTGGTCGGTGTGGTGGCTGTTCAAGCAGCTGACCGGCAAGGAGGGCATGGGCCACGGCGACTTCAAGCTGCTGGCCGCGCTGGGCGCGTGGTGCGGCATGAAGGGCATCCTGCCGATCATCCTGATGTCGTCGGTGCTGGGCGCCCTCATCGGCTCGATCTGGCTGTACAGCCGCGGCCGTGACCGGGCGACACCGATTCCGTTCGGCCCCTACCTGGCACTGGCCGGCTGGCTGTTCTTCATGTGGGGCGAGCCCCTGCTGAACCAGTATCTGGTGATGAGCGGGCTGCGCTGAGGGGAGTCCCCATGAGCCAGTATGTGGTGGGTCTGACCGGCGGCATTGCCTCGGGCAAGAGTGAGGTAACCCGGCGCTTCGAGGCGCTGGGTATTGTCGTGGCCGACGCCGACCTGGCCGCGCGCGCGGTGGTGGCGGTGGGCAGCCCTGCCCTCGCCCTGATTGCCGAGCGCTTCGGTGCAGACATGCTGCTCACCGACGGCGCCCTGGACCGGGCGCGCCTGCGTGCCCACATCTTTGCCGACCCGGCCGAGCGGACGGCGCTGGAAGCAATCACCCACCCGGCCATCCGCCGGCTGATGCAGCAGCAGTGCGAGCAGGCCGCCAGCCCCTATGCGCTGGCGGCGATCCCGCTGCTGACCGAAGTGGGCGGTCGCCAGGCCTATCCGTGGCTGGACCGGGTGCTGCTGGTGGATGCCCCGGAAGCCGTGCAGCACGCCCGGCTGATGCAGCGCGACGGCATCGACGCCGCGCTGGCGGACCAGATGATCGCCGCCCAGGCCACCCGCGCGCAGCGCCTGGCGCTGGCTGATGACGTGGTCGTCAATGATGGCCATCCGGATGACCTGCAGGCGCAGGTCGAGCAGTTGCACGCGCGGTACCTGGTGTTGGCGGCAGGGTAATCCTGCAGGTCTATCGGCACCGCGCGAACGCGCATCCACGCATGCGTGGATCTACTCCAGCTGCTGGCGGGCGTAGCGCGCCAGTTCGCGGGCGGCCAGCAACAGACCTTCCACTACATCCGGCGGCAGTTGCTGGCCTGCGCTGCCCTGCACGCGTGCCGCTTCGGCGGCGTGCAGCATCTGGATCAGCGCATTGAGACCGGCCAGGGTACGGCTGAGGCTGGCCAGGGTTACGGCCTGCGACGGACTAAGACCGGTGCCCTTCCGGGTCTGGCCATCGGCGTTGTCGCGGCCATCCATGCGTGCCATCAGCGCGGGCAGCAGGTCGCTGGGTTCGGCCAGTACGTCTTCGATGCGTTCGGCGATGTCGGCCGGCAACTGATCGGCGGATTCGCCAACCAGGCGGCGCAGGTTCGGATAGGTAGTGCGTGCAGACATGGCAATGCTCCTCGCAGACGGCAAGGCCACCCGCGGATGCGGGGTGGCGGACGGTGCGGGTTGGCGTACCGGAGACCCAACAACTCGAAAGCAAGGAAAAAGACTCCAGCGGACTCTTGCGAGTCCCCACGCACCGCCCGCCGAAGCAGAAGGCATGCGATGCATTTTCCACGATGGCCAAAGCGCATCTGGAGCTTTCAAGTTGTCGGGTTTATTCAGGACGCCAATCCCGGCCGGGGCGATGACCCCGACCGTGCCATCTCGCCAGCTGCATGCATTGCGGTCATGAGGCGAAAACGCCATGCGGGCCAACCGTCTGCGGAACCGTGCGGTGCGACACGCGCAGGGCGCGGAATGCATCACGCAGGTGTCGTACTGGACCAGATACGCCGCACCTTCGCGGAAGCTGCATTGGCGTTGCATGCGACATTTCGCGCCGAGTGGGAGATTTTGGCGACGAATGGATTCGTGCCGACCAAGGTCGGCACCCAGCAAAGCAGCAGCCAGAATGGGTTACAGCGGCTTCGGCGAGAACGTCAGCGTGGCGATCACGCCGCGGGCGCCGCCCGGGCGCACGCTCACCTGCCAGCCGTACAGATCGCACAGGCGACTGACGATCGACAGGCCGATACCGCCACCCTGCGAGTGGCCGGCATGGGTACCGCGGTAGCCGCGCTGGAACAGCTTGGCGGCATCTTCCTCGCTCAGGCCTGGCCCGCTGTCGGTCACCGACACAGCGTTGGTGCCCACATGTACGCGCACCTCGCCATCCTGCGAGTACTTCACCGCATTGCCGATCAGGTTGCCCAGCGCCACCGACAACGCCGCTTCGGGGGCATCGATGACCAGATCGCGTTCGCCATCCAGGTGCAGCTCCAGCGGCTTGCCACCCAACTGGGCGCGGTGCGCGTCCAGCAGCTGTTCGGCCACCCGGGCTACATTGCTGCTGCCCTGCCCGCGTTCGTTGCGCGACAGCAGCAGCAGCGCGCCGATCAGATCGCTGCACTGCTGCTCGGCGCGCTGGATGCGCTGCAGGCGCTGCAGCACCTTTTCGTCCAGGCCGGGGCGGGTCAGCAGAAGCTCGGTGGCGCCACGGATCACCGCCAACGGCGTGCGCAGCTCGTGGCTGACATCGGCATTGAACTCACGGTCGCGCTGCACCACTTCGGTCAGCCGCGAGGAATAGTCATCCAACGCCTGTGCCAACTGGCCCACTTCGTCATCCGGGAAGCGCGGCGCCAACGGCTCGGGCTCACTGGTACCGCCACGGTACGCACGCAGGCGCGCGGCCAGATCCGAGACCGGCTTCATCACCTTGGAGGCCGACCACCAGCCCAGCACCAGCGACAGCAGGCTGAATACCAGCACCGACAGGAACAGCGCGCGGTTGAGCTGCTGCCCACCGCGGACGCTGTCGGTCATGTCGTAGGCCAGGAACGCCCAGGCATCGGGAGTCTTGCGCACGGCCAGCTTGTAGGAATAGCGCTCGCCGCGCTCGTCCACACCGCCCATGTTGTACAGGCCGTCCTTGAACTCGTACCAGTCCGGCTCCTCCTCGCGCAGGGCTTCGAACTTGTCCGGCTTGATCAGGCGCGCGCGCATCTGCTGCACCGGCAGGTCGGGGTTGCGGTCCGGGCTTTCGTAATAACGCCGCACGTACTCGCTGATGTTGCGGTTCATCACGTCTTCCACCAGCTGGTTTTCCACCCGCATGCGGGCCCAGTTGGTGGCGAACGCGAACAGTGTCGTCAGGCAGAAGCCCAACAACACGAACGAGACGATGATGCGGCTGCGCAGGCGCCGCCGATAAGGCGTGCGCCGGCGCTCCCCCTTGCTTGCCACAGAATCAGGCTTCCGGCGTAGCGATGCGGTATCCGATGCCATGGCGGGTCTGGATCATCGGCACTTCAAAGGGCTTGTCCACCACGGCGCGCAGGCCGTGGATGTGCACGCGCAGCGAATCGGAGTCCGGCAGCTCTTCGCCCCAGACACGGGTTTCCAGCTCCTGCCGGGTGACCACGGCCGGGGCCGCTTCCATCAGCGCCTGCAGGATCTTCAATGCGGTCGGGTTGAGCTGCAGCAGCTTGCCCTGGCGGCGCACTTCCAGCGTGTCCAGGTTGTATTCCAGGTCACCGGTTTCCAGCACGCGGGTCTGCACGCCCTTGCCGCGACGCGACAGGGCGTTCAGACGCACTTCCACTTCCTGCAGCGCGAACGGCTTGATCAGGTAGTCGTCAGCACCGGAATCGAAGCCGGCCAGCTTGTTGTCCAGCGAATCGCGCGCGGTCAGCATCAGCACCGGGGTCTGCTTGCGCGCTTCATTGCGAAGCTTGCGGCAGACTTCGATGCCGTCCATGCCGGGCAGGTTGAGGTCCAGGACAATCGCGTCGAACTCGTGCACGACAGCCAGATGCAACCCGGTCACTCCGTCGGCAGCGAAGTCCACGGTGTGGCCCCGGTCCTCCAGGTAGTCGCCCAGATTGGCCGCAATGTCGCTGTTGTCTTCGATTACCAGGATTCTCACTGTCACCTCTAATTGACGAATTTACCGACGCGCTGGGCCTGGCCCATGTCGCGCTGTGCCTTGTCCTTCTGCCGAGCACGCTCGGCGACGGTCATGCATTGCGTGGACGACATGTTGGAACCAATGGTCTTCTCACGTCGGCATATTAGACGACTATCTTCACGCGCCTGTGTCAAAACGGTGTTCACGACCTGCTGATCGTTGAAGACCTCAGTTCGTACCGATTCAGGCATCGCGTCCTTGGTCGGGTACTGCTCGGCGGCGGCACGGATGCGAACCAGGGTCTCGCGGACCTTGCCGCGCTCTTCCTGACGCAGCTCGGAATAGGTTTCGCCATCGTTGAGCTCGATCTCGATGCGCTCTACCTGCTGCAGCAGCGGCTTGCCCGGCAGGAATACCTCTTCGGCACTCTTGGCCCCTGCCGAGGCAGCGACCAGGGCCAACGCCGAAACCAGAACCGCTGATATCACTGGATGCTTCATGACAAACGAATCCCTGTCTGAGGTGAACGCCGACTGTATGCGGATGCCCGCTCTGCCAGCAAGTGCTGGCCGGCAGGGTGCAGGCGGCCTTAAAGCTTGGAGTCCGGGTTCAAGTTGCTGTAGGTGCGCTGGTCGTTGAGCAGGGCCTTGCCCTTCTCTTCGATGCGGCGCCGTTCGGCCACGGTCATGCAACGGCTCTTGGGCATGTTGCTGCCCGTGGTGCGCTGGTACGAGCAGATCTGGCGGCTGTCGTCGTGGGCGCGCGTCAGGATGCTGTTGACCCGCTCCTGATCGTTGAAGACGTCGTTCTGCACCTGCGGTGGCAGCTCCTGGACGGTCTGCCGGTCGCCCATCCGCTGGGTGATCCGCGCCAATGCCTGCTGGACCTGACTGCGGTCCTCGGCGGAGATTTCGTTGTAGTCGCCCTGCTGCAGGGCTTTTTCGACCTGGCGGACCTGCTCGGCCACCGGGGTCTGGCGGTCCATCTGCACAGCCGCCTTTTCCGGCTTGGCCAGTGCAACGCCAGGCAGGCACAGCAACAGCACGATCATCGTGGTGCGGTACATCGCCAACCTCCCGATCCTTCGGAACGAAGGCCCAACTCTACGAGTGTCCCCACGTGCCCACAAGGGCCCCTTGGCAGGGGGACACAGGGCATAAAAAAGACCCAGGCGGTGCACCCGCCTGGGCCTGAAGTTGTATCCCGATACCGATCCTGCTGAGAGGCAGAGCTGCGGTTCGTTGAAGGCTACGCCCGGGGCGATTAAAGCAGTGTTAAACCCGCCAACCTCGCCTGAATTTAATTTCAAGCCACTGAAATATCAGGTTTTTTTGATCTTCTCGACATGTTCGATGATGCGTGCGGCCACATCCACCCCGCAGGCGGCCTCGATCCCTTCCAGGCCCGGGGTGGAGTTCACCTCCAGCACCAGCGGGCCGCGCTCGGAGCGGATCAGGTCCACCCCGCAGACGCCCAGCCCCAGCGCCTTGGCCGAACGCACCGCCACCTGCTGTTCGGCCCGGCTGGCCTTGGACGCCACCGCCGTGCCGCCGGCATGCAGGTTCGAGCGGAAATCCCCCTCCGGCGCCTGGCGCTGCATCGACGCCACCACCTGATCGCCGACCACGAAGCAACGCAGGTCGGCGCCCTTGGCCTCGCCGATGAACTCCTGCATCAGGAAGTTGGCATACAGGCCACGCAGGGCTTCGACGATGCCGCGCGAGGCGCTGGCCTTCTCGGTGAGGATCACGCCACGGCCCTGGGTGCCTTCATTGAGCTTCACCACATGCGGCGGCGGGCCGAGCATGGACAACAGGTCGACGGTGTCATCCGGGTTGTCACCAAAGACGGTGACCGGCATGTCGATGCCCTTGGCCGCCAGCAGCTGGTGCGCCCGCAGCTTGTCGCGCGAGCGCAGGATCGCGTCGGACGGATTGGGCGTGCGTGCGCCCATCAGTTCGAACTGGCGCAGCACGGCGGTGCCATAGCGGGTGACCGAAGCACCGATGCGCGGGATGACCGCATCCACGCCGGTCATCGGCCGCCCCTTGTAGTGCATGGAAAAGCCGTCCGCGGCGATGCGCATGTAGCAGCGCAGCGGATCCAGGATGCGCACGGTATGGCCGCGCGCGCGCGCGGCCTCGACCAGCCGACGGGTGGAGTACAGCCGGGTGTTGCGGGACAGGATGGCGAGCTTCATCGCAGTGGGATCGGTCGGCAGGCGCGAAGCATAGCGTGGCAGCGTTGCGTCTGGATGATGCTGCCTGGCCCGCGCGCAGCCGCGCTGCCCAGTTCACTCCGTGCCTGGCAACACCGGTGGACAGGTGCGTGCCGCTTCGCCCAGCGCGGCGATGCAGGCCATCTGGATGGCCGACCCACTGAAGGCGTCCTGGTAGATCTGCCCGATCAACCGCGCCGCCTCCGGGCCACCGGCACGCCCGAGTGCTCGAACCGCTTCGACCTGTTTGGCCGAGCCGATGCCGGCCGAAAGAAAGATCCTGTGCAGCCGTGTGACAACGTCATCCCTGCTTTCCACGCGCATGTTTCCACTTGAAAGGAGTCTGGACGCTACCGCGCACTGCCTGCACGGGAAATGCGGATTGTTGGAAACGAACGCCCCGCGCTCGGCCTGAATCAGGCCCGACAGAATCTAGCCGATGCGAACGAAGCGGGCCCATCTGAATCGCTCGCCCAAGCGACTTTTGAGTGTGCGAGGTCAGGAGGGCGCTCCAGCCAGCTCGACGCCGTAGGGCGCCGTAGGGCAATGCCGCGACAGCACTTGGCCATTCCCCTACCCAGCATCTTGCACGCATGGAAAGGCCACCGTTCACCTTCGCCGACTGGAATTACCTGCAATAGACGGGGAGTTACCTGACTTCAAACGACGCGATCATTGTTGATAACCTCGGACGCAGGGGATCCATCAGCAAAGGAGGTGCATGATGCCTGTTACGCAACGTGGGAGATTGGCTTGTATCGTCGCAGGGCTGGCACTTTCTGTAGCACTCGCCGCCAATGCAAGCACGCAACAAATACAGCCTCAGCAGCAACAGCGACTTCCCTCTGTGGCGGAAAGCATGTCGATTTTCCGACAGCTGGAGCCTGAACTGCAGCGTTTTGTGGATCAGCAGACGCGGCTACCGGGCCAAGAAGAGCATGTACTTGTCCGGATCACTCCTGAGCCGTCTACAGGCATAGTCTGGATTGATCTGGATTCAGGCTATTTGCCTAAAGGGGCGACGGAGCTGAGTGAGAGTTTCGGCGAAAAGATCGGCGAGATCGAGGCGGAGCTTTACGAGTACCTCTCCGGAACTGTCGGATTCAAGTACGTTATTGCACGAATCGGGGGTAAAACGATCAATGAAATCCTTCCCCCAGGGCGTCCAAGGTTGTGACCTGCGCTCCGGATTACCGCTGCAGCCAGAGTTGCCGCCAGTGCATAACTCCAAACAGTACGGCAGGTGCGCTGAGTGTAGTTGCCAACAAGGTCACCTGAAGTTGAGGCAGGCCACTCATCTTTCCACGTGATTCGCTACACCCGACCGAAGACCTGCAAGAACCTGCCGAACGAGCAGCGAAGACTCACAACTCGCGGCCGATCGCGAATGAAGCGAGTCTTCCCTTGAAGGGCGCGCATCGCGCTGAGGATTCGATAAGACCCGCGAGGCGGCGGACATTCACGAGGCGCTGGCCCAGCCGAGCATCCATCAGTCACCACGACCGGGATCCACGCGCGAAAGAAAAGAGAGTCCAAAACCACTTCGGCGCAGTGAATTGCGAAGCGCTTCGGTTATTGCGGAGCGCCTCGATCTGGCGCAAACCGCTGGAAGACATGGAGCGGGCGAAGGGAATCGAACCCTCGTCAGTAGCTTGGGAAGCTACAGCTCTACCATTGAGCTACGCCCGCGTTGCCCGACAAGTCTATGCGGGGCACGTGTTCAAACGCAACGGGCAGGCCCTTGCAGCCTGCCCGTGGCGGTGACGGCAGGCCCGCAGGCCTGCCGTCGTTTGCATCAGAAGCTGCCGCTGAAGCTGGCAAACAGCGTCGCGTCCTGCGCACGCTTCTGCAGGGTGGTGGCGCTCAGGCCGATGTTGCTCTGCAGGCCGAACAGCTCCATGCGCGCGCCCAGGATGGCGGTTGCATAGTTCTTGTCGAAGTCCATGCCCGGCACGCGGTACATGCCGACGTCCGGCAGGCTCTGCACCCAGGCGCTGGCCTGCTTGGTGTCTTCGAACTCGTGGTCGTAGGTCACCTGCACGTACGGCTTGACGGTGCCGCCGTCGAAGCGGGCCTGCCAACCGATACGGCCGACGGTGGAATCGACATCCTGCTTGCCGTAACCCAGCGCGGTGGCCAGGGTGCCGGCATCGGCGCTTTCGGTGTAACCGTCGATCTTGACCTGCTGCCAGATCACCGAGGCGATCGGGCCGTGGCGGAAGCCACCTTCGGTGCCGAACTCGTAACCGGCGTTCAGGGCGGCGGTCAGGTTGCTGCCGTCCGGCGAGCCACCGTGTTCGCGGGTGGCCGGGCCGAGCTGGACCTTGCGGTTCACGTCATAGGACAGCCAGGTGTAGCTGACCTGGCCATTGACCCAGATGCGGTCGCCGTACCAGCCGGCGAACAGACCGGCCGTGGTGTCCTTCTGGGTGAAATCGCCACGGCTGTTGCCGAAGTCGGCATTCAGGCGGCCAAAGCCGGCGAAGCCGCCGAAGACCATGCCGTCACGTGCCCAGTCGACACCGAACAGGCCGGCCGGGGCCAGGCCGTCGTACAGATCGGCGTGGTCGTAGCGCTGCATGTCACCGCGCACGCCGCCCCACCAGGACATCCCGTCGGCCGGACGGCCGGCCTGGTGCAGGCTGACCTGGTCGGCACGCGAGCGGCCGATGGTCTGCGCCGAGTGGCTCAGCACCTGCTGCAGGCGCGGGCCTTCCAGGATCGAGATGGCGTACTGGCCCAGCATCTGGTGCGCGGCCGTGGTCGGGTGCACGTCATCGGCGAACAGGTAGGTACTTGCCGCATCCGGACGCACATAGGCCAAGGGGCTGCAGGTCAGCGACGACGGCACGGTGCAGGCCCGGCCGGTGACGTTGCTGAAGCCGTACATGCCCGGGCTGGCGATGATTTCGCGCAGCAGCGTGTAGGTGTCCAGCGGAATGAAATCGATGCCGGCCTGCTTGAGACCGCCATAAAGCGCGCTGTTGTAGGCGTTGGACAGCGCCGTCCCCTGCACGCGCGCGGCAGCGCCGCGATCGATGAAGCCCGGAGTGGAGCCGATATCGGGCAGGTTCGGAACCAGCACGTACTCGGCACCGGCCTGCTTCAGGCTGGCCACGATACCGATCTGGTCAGTGACCGCCGAGCCGATGACTGCCGGCGCCTGGGCCGGGTTGGTGATCTGGAACAGGTCGTTTGCGCCACCCCAGACGGTGTACAGCGCGCGCGGATCCGCCTTGCCACCGTTGGCGGCCAGGTAGTTGGCGGTCTGCGTCTTCAACGACGGCACCAGCACGTTGCCCAGCTGCGGGTTGCGGAAGTCGGTGCCGACCCGGGCGCCGCCGACAGCGTAGTTGTCGCCGGTCTGGCCGTTGCCGTTCGGGCTGGCGTTGGTGCCGTAGTAATCGGCCACCCACTGTGCCCACTCCCAACCGGGGTTGGTGGTGGACTGGCCGGTGACCGGACGCACGTCGGCCGGCAGCAGCGGACGGAAGTAGCCGCTGTCGGTCAGGCTGTCACCGATGAACACGGTGCGGGTGAACGGGGATTCGCCTGCCATGGCCGGCAGCGCGGCCAGCGCGATCGCGGCCGCCATGAGGGAGCGGATCGGGCGTTTGCTGAGCAGCATGTAAAAACTCCTGTGGGGATATCGTTTGAGGATCCGACGCACGTACGCCGGCGCACGGTGAATGGTTTCACTGCGCCGCCAATTGCTCACGCTGCGCCGCCGCATGGATTGTCGCCCGAGCCAGGCCTGGCGGGCTTTGCCGGTGCGGGCGTAGCGCACAACTTGCAACGGTTCCGATGCGAACCGGCGATCAGCGACAATGGCCCCATGAACATCCAGCTCAATGGCGAACCCCGCACCCTGCCCGCTTCGGCGACCCTCCTGGACCTGCTTGCGGCCGAGCAGTTGCTGCAACGCCGGGTGGCGGTGGAGGTGAACGGCGAGATCGTCAGTCGCAGCCTCCATGCCGAGCATGTGCTGGCCGAGGGCGATGTGGTGGAGATCGTGCATGCCCTGGGTGGCGGCTGAAGCATCCCGCGCTCCGCGCTCGCCGGGCATGGCCCGGCGCTACCCTGCGCATACGTTCCGGTAGCGCCGGGCCATGCCCGGCGGCGTCGAAGTGACGACCCCATCTTCGGGCGGATAAGCGATAATCGCGTCATGAACGCTCATGTCTCCCCCGATTCGCTGGTGATCGCCGGCAAGACCTACAGCTCGCGGCTGCTTACCGGCACCGGCAAGTTCAAGGATCTGGAAGAAACCCGCCTGGCCACCGAGGCCGCGGGCGCCCGGATCGTCACCGTGGCCATCCGCCGTACCAACATCGGCCAGAACCCGGGCGAACCGAACCTGCTCGACGTGCTGCCGCCGGACCGTTACACCATCCTGCCCAACACCGCCGGCTGCTACACCGCCGAGGATGCCGTGCGCACCTGCCGCCTGGCCCGCGAACTGCTGGACGGCCACAACCTGACCAAGCTGGAAGTACTGGGCGACCAGAAGTCGCTGTACCCGGACGTGGTGCAGACCCTCAAGGCCGCCGAGCAGCTGGTCAAGGACGGTTTCGAGGTGATGGTCTATACCTCCGACGACCCGATCCTGGCCAAGCGCCTGGAAGAGATCGGCTGCGCTGCGGTGATGCCGCTGGCCGCGCCGATCGGCTCGGGCCTGGGCATCCAGAACAAGTACAACCTGCTGCAGATCATCGAAGACGCCAAGGTGCCGATCATCGTCGACGCCGGCGTGGGCACCGCGTCGGATGCGGCGATCGCGATGGAGCTGGGCTGCGACGGCGTGCTGATGAACACCGCCATCGCCGGCGCGCGCAACCCGGTGTTGATGGCCAGCGCCATGCGCAAGGCCGTGGAAGCCGGCCGCGAGGCGTTCCTGGCTGGCCGCATTCCGCGCAAGCGCTATGCCAGTGCGTCCTCGCCGATCGATGGGTTGATCGGCTGATGACCAATCCATTCGACAGCGCCGGTTCGAAGGCACCGCCCAAGCCGTTCACGGTCAACGAAGGCCGCCGTGAAGTGCGCAGCTTCGTGCTGCGTCAGGGCCGTTTCACCCCGGCCCAGCAGCGCGCGTTCGACGAGCGCTGGCCGCGTTTCGGCCTGGATTTCAGCGGTGAACCGCGTGATCTGGATGCCACCTTCGGCCGCGATGCGCACAAGGTGCTGGAAATCGGCTTCGGCAACGGCGCCGCGCTGCGCTTCGCCGCGCAGCAGGACCCCAGCCGCGACTACATCGGCCTGGAAGTGCACGCGCCCGGCGTGGGCCGCCTGCTGAACGCGCTGGCCGACGACAACGCCGACCACGTGCGCCTGTACCACCACGACGCAGTGGAAGTGCTGGAAAAGGAAATCGCCGATGGCGCGCTGGACGAAGTGCGCATCTACTTCCCCGACCCGTGGCACAAGAAGCGCCACAACAAGCGTCGCCTGATCCAGCCGGGTTTTGCCGAGCTGCTGGTGCGCAAGCTGCGCCCCGGTGGCCGCCTGCACTGTGCCACCGACTGGGAGGATTACGCCGAGCAGATGTGGGACGTGCTCGATGCCACCCCCGGCCTGGTCAACCGTGCCGGTCCGCGTGGCAGCGTGCCGCGCCCGGACTGGCGCCCGCAGACCCACTTCGAGACCCGCGGCCAGAAGCTCGGCCATGGCGTCTGGGACCTGTTGTACGACCGCACCTGATGAACGCCTGAGGACGCCGCGCCCCACATGGATACCGCGCTGACGCTGACCACTGACATGAAGCTCGTGCTCGGGCTGGTCGGCTTCACAATGGCGATGTTCCTGTTCGAGCGCATCCGCGCCGACGTGGTCGCGCTGGTGGTGCTGGTGGTGCTGGGCGTGACCGGCCTGATCGCGCCGGAGGAGATCTTCGGCGGCTTCTCCGGCAACGCGGTGATGAGCATCATCGCCACCACCATCCTCGGCGCGGGCCTGGACCGCACCGGTGCCTTGAACCGGCTCGCGGCCTGGCTGCTGCGGCGCGGCCATGGCGTGGAGCAGCGGCTGCTGATGATGACCACGGCCATCGCCGGCCTGAACTCGTCCTTCATGCAGAACCCGTCGGTGATGGCGCTGTACCTGCCGGTTGCCTCGCGTCTGGCCGCGCGCACCGGGCTGACCATGCAACGCCTGCTGCTGCCGATCTCGGCGGCGATCGTGATGGGTGGCGCGCTGACCATGGTCGGCAACTCGCCGCTGATCCTGCTGAACGATCTGCTGGCCTCGGCCAACAACAACCTGCCCTCCGGCCTGGCCACCATCGAGCCGCTGCGCATGTTCGCGCCGCTGCCGATCGGCATCGCCCTGCTGATCGCCTCGCTGCTGTATTTCCGCTACTACGGCGACCGCAAGCTGGTGGAAGAGGAAAGCCTGGTCAACGACGGCACCACGCCGGCCCGCACCGAGAGCTACTTCGCCAAGACCTACGGCATCGAAGGCGACGTGTTCGAGCTGGTGGTCACCGCCGAGAGCCCGCTGGTCGGCATGACCCTGGGCGAGGCCGAGAACCTGCATGACGCGCCGCTGCTGCTGGCACTGAAGACTGGCAATGACACCCGCCTGGCACCGCCGGCGGAAATGCGCATCTGGGTGGGCAGCGTGCTCGGCGCGATGGGACCGCGCCAGCAGATCCACGATTTCGCGCAGAACCAGTTCCTGCGCATGTCCTTGCGCCTGAAACACCTGGGCGACTTGTTCAATCCCAGCCGCGCTGGCATTTCCGAGGCGGTGGTGCCGCCGACCTCCGGCGTCATCGGCAAGACCGCAGGCGAGCTGCGCCTGCGCAAGGAACGCGGCATCAGCCTGCTGGCGATCAACCGCGACAAGCAGGTGATCCGCGAGGATGTGCGCGATGTGCAGCTGCGCGCCGGCGACATGCTGGTCTTCCACAGCATCTGGACCGACCTCGCGCAGGCCGCCAAGAGCCGCGACTTCGTGGTGGTCACCGATTACCCCACCGGCGAGCAGCGCCCGCACAAGTTCAAGATTGCCATGGCGATCTTCGCCCTGACCATCCTGATCGCGCTGACCAGCAAACTGCCGGTGGCGCTGACGCTGATGACCGGTGTGGCCGGAATGCTGTTGACCGGCGTGCTGCGCATGGACGAGGCCTATGCCTCGATCAACTGGAAGACGGTGTTCATGATGGCCGGGCTGATTCCGCTCGGCTGGGCGATGGATTCCAGCGGCGCAGCGGCATGGGTGGCCGGCCATACCATCGACAAGCTGCCCACCGGCATTCCGATCTGGGTGCTGGAACTGGCGCTGGCGCTGCTGACCACGGTGTTCTCGCTGGTGATCAGCCATGTGGGCGCGACCATCGTGATGGTGCCGATCGCGGTGAACCTGGCGCTGGCGGCCGGCGGCAATCCCACGGCATTCGCGCTGATCGTGGCGCTGTCGGCGTCCAACAACCTGATGACGGCGTCGAACCCGGTGATTTCGATGATCACCGGCCCGGCCAACTACACCCCGCGCGAGATGTGGCGGGTCGGCGGCCCGCTGTCGCTGATCTACACCTGCGTGGTGGTGGTGATGATCAACCTGATGTTCTGAGGGTTGGGTTTGTTGGCAGGGCTGCGCCCTGCACCCGCAGAGGCAACGACAACGGCACGGCAACGGCAACGGCAACGGCAATGGCAACAGCCTGCATTCCTTGGGATGGCGGGGTGGGTCCGGTTGCGGGGGACGCTGCAAGTACATCCATGTAAGCTCGGTCGCCGCATCCATGCGGCTCACGCCCCCGCAACCGGACCCACCCCGCCTTCGACAGATTTCCGCGCGCTGTGGAAACGGCGTTCTGTGCTGCTGTTGGTAGGTGTCGACCTTAGTCGGCACGGTAGATCCACGCCATGCGTGGATGGATTCCTGGATGTTTCGCTGATGTGGTGGGTTCTGAACTTGGTGGGTTCTGAACTCGGTGGGTGCGGACCGTTGGTCCGCACACCGATGCCTCAGGCCAGGTAGACCTGTCCATCCCGCACATCCACCGGCACTGCGCGCAGGCGGTCGCCCTTGCAGGGGCCGGCGATGCAGTCGCCACTGTCCAGCGCGAACGAGGCGCCGTGGGCGGCGCAGACCAGATGGCCTTCGCGGCTCTTCAGGAACTGGCCGGGCGCCCAATCTAGGCGGCGGCCCGCGTGCGGGCAGATGTTCAGGAACGCGCGCACCTGTTCACCGTCGCGGTACAGCAGCAGCGACTCGGCATCGCCATCGACCACCGCTTCAACCTCGGCAAACGCACCATCGGCAATGGCATCCAGGGTGATCAGGGCAACAGCGGCAGTCATGGCGAAGGCTCGGACGGAATCGCGCATTGTCGCACGCCTGGTCATGTGACTAGCTGCGACATGAACACAAGTCATTGATCCGTAATAAGCCAAGGCTATATTTAACGAGTTTTTCACTCAATGACAGTGGCACCTGCCGATACTCATGGCTCGCTGATTTCCAGCCTATCGAGCCACCATGTTCAATCGCGATTTCGCCTTCAACCAGTTCCGCACCCTGTTTGCCCCGCGCAAGCCGCGCCATCCGCTGGTGCGCGTTGCCGTGGGCCTGCTCGGCCTGGCGATCCTGGCCGCGATGGTGTTCATCGGCGTATTCGTCGGTGCAGCCATGATCCTGGTGGGCCTGGCGTGGAAGCTGCTGGCTTCGCGCAAGCCCGGCCCGAGCCGCCCGGTCGACCCGAACGTGGTCGAGGGCGAGTACCACGTGGTGCGCAAGTCGGCGCTGCCGTCGTCGCGCTGATCGACGCTGCCCGCTGACGGCGGGCCTTGCTGCGTTCTAGACTGCGGGCACTCCCTTCCTGGATGCCCGCATGTCCGATGTCTCCGATGTGATCCCTGCTGCAGCCACGCCGCGTGTACCGGTGGTTGGTGGCGGCAGCTTTCCCGTGCACCGCATCTACTGCGTCGGCCGCAACTTCGCCGACCACGCGCGTGAGATGGGTGCTGCCGTGCCCGCAGCAGATGATCGCGGCCGCCCGATGTTCTTCACCAAGCCGGCCGACGCCATCGTGGTCGGCCACGACGATGTGATCCCCTACCCGCCTGCCACCAGCAACCTGCATCACGAGGTGGAACTGGTGGTGGCGATCGGCCGTGACGCGCCCACCGGCGTGCTGGCCGTGGCCGACGCCGAGGCCCTGGTCTATGGCTATGCCGTGGGCCTGGACCTGACCCGCCGCGACCTGCAGGCGGCCGCCAAGGAGAAGGGCCACCCGTGGGATTCGGCCAAGGGTTTCGATGCCTCTGCACCGATCAGCGAGATCGTGCACGCCGGTGAAGTCGGCGATCTGGCCGCGCTCAATCTGTCGCTGGAGATCAATGGCGAAGTCCGCCAGCAGTCCCTGCTCGACCAGATGATCTGGAACGTGCCGGAGATCCTGCACGAGCTGTCCAAGCTGTGGCAGCTGCGCGCCGGCGACCTGGTGTTCATGGGCACGCCGTCCGGCGTGGCCGCGCTGAAGCCCGGCGACCGTTTCAGTGCACGCCTTGAGAACGTGGCCGAACGCCACGGCGTGATCGCCGGCTGACATCACCTGCGCTACCCTTCGCGCTGCCCCCCCCCCTCGCCCTCAGGAGAAAAACAACAATGGGAATGCTCACCGAGTTCAAGGAATTCGCGATGCGCGGCAACGTCATCGACCTCGCCGTCGGCGTGGTGATTGGCGCTGCCTTCGGCAAGATCGTCACCGCGCTGGTGGAGAAGATCATCATGCCGCCGCTGGGCTACCTGATTGGCCGGGTGGATTTCTCGCACCTGGCGTGGACGCTGTCGCCGGCCAGCATCGGGCCTGATGGCAAGGAAATCCCGGCCGTGGTGATCGGCTACGGTGATTTCATCAACACGCTGATCCAGTTCGTGATCGTGGCGTTCGCCATCTTCCTGGTGATCAAGGTGATCAACCGCCTGTCGCGCAAGAAGGAAGCGGCACCGGCAGCGCCGGCCGAGGAAGTGGTGCTGCTGCGCGAGATCCGCGACAGCCTGAAGAAATAAGGTGGGTGGCGCCGGGCCATGCCTGGCGGAACGCCATCTTGCCGCTGCGCTCGCCGGGCATGCCCGGCGCTACCGCAGAGGCATGCGAAAGCCCCGCTCCGGCGGGGCTTTCGCTTTGCTGCATCTGGCGGAAAACAGCATCCGCGCCGGCCATGACCTCCCGCCCATGCGCGGCGCTGAACGACTGTTAAGCTCCAAGGCTTACACCCTTCCCGGAGCTGTCCATGCGTCGCCGCGTCCTTGCCATCGCATCCTCCCTCGCCCTGCTGGCCGCGCCGGCCTTCGCGGCGCCGCGTGCCACCACCCTGCCGCCGGCTTCGCTGGCCACCGCCGCGCAGCTGCGCGACCAGGCGCTGGCCGATGACACCGGCTGGAAGGTGGTCGAATCGTTGACCACCGAGATCGGCCCTCGCATCGCCGGCAGCGAGGCCGACGCCCGTGCCGTGGCCTGGGCCGAAGCCAAGTTCAAGGCACTGGGTTTTGACAAGGTGTGGAAGGAACCGGTGACCTTCCCGAAATGGGAGCGCCGCAGTGAACACGCCGCCGTGACCGGCAGGAACCCGCAACCGCTGCAGATCACCGCGCTGGGTGGCAGCCCGGGCGGTACGGTCGAAGCCGAGGTAGTGCGGTTTGCCGATCTGGCCGCGCTGCAGGCCGCACCGGCGGGTTCGCTGAAGGGCAAGATCGCCTTCGTCGATTACCAGATGCTGCCGTTCCGCGATGGCCGCGACTATGGCCGTGGCGGCGCGATCCGCAGCAAGGGCCCGTCCGAGGCCATCCGCAAGGGCGCGATCGGTTTCCTGATGCGCTCGGCCGGTACCGATTCGCACCGCGTGCCGCACACCGGCATCACCCGCTTTGATGACGGCCTGACCCCGGTGCCGTCGGCGGCGCTGTCGGTGCCCGACGCCGACCAGCTGGCGCGCCTGCTTGCCCGTGGCGCAACCACGGTGAAGGTCGCACTGGACTGCGGTTGGGATGGCACGGCGACTTCGTACAACGTGATCGGTGAGATCACCGGCCGCACGCTGCCGAAGGAAGTGGTGGTGATCGGTGGACACCTGGACTCGTGGGACCTGGGCACCGGCGCGGTCGATGACGGCGCAGGCGTGGGCATCACCATGGCCGCCGGTCATCTGATCGGCCAGCTGAAGCAGGCGCCGAAGCGCACCATCCGCGTGGTCGCCTTCGCCAACGAAGAACAGGGCCTGTATGGCGGCAAGGCCTACGCCGAGGCGCACGCCAAGGACGTAGCCCTGCACCAGCTGGCCGCCGAGAGCGATTTCGGTGCTGGCCGCATCTACGCCTTCAACACCGGTTCGCCGAACCCGGAAGGCTCGCGCGAGGCAACCAGGCAGATTGCCGAGGTGATGAAGCCGCTGGGCATCGAGTACGCCGCCGACAAGGGCGGCCCGGGGCCCGATGTCGGTCCGCTGGCCGCCAAGGGTGGCGCATGGGCGTGGCTGGCGCAGGATGGCTCGGATTACTTCCACCTGCACCACACCGCCGACGACACCCTCGACAAGATCGATCCGAAGGCGCTGGCGCAGAACGTGGCGGCCTATACCGTGTTTGCCTACCTGGCGGCCGAGGCCGATGGCAACTTCGGTAGCGAAGCCAAGGCAACCACGCCGCCCAACGAGTGAGTCCACTTCCACGCTGTGCGTGGAGTGACTCATGACCGGGTAGCGCCGGGCCATGCCCGGCGCTACCGGCCTGGGTGCTTACTGCGCCCACACGCTGGTATTGCGAACCCCCAGCAGCTTCGGGTTGAACAACGGGTCACGCCCGTGACGCCGGTGATCTTCGTAGTCGCGCAACGCGGCCAGCGCGGGCCTCTGCAGCAGCAGGATGGCGATGATGTTCAGCCAGCTCATCATGCCTACGCCGATGTCGCCCAGCGCCCACGCCACTGTCGCACTGTTCATCGCCGAGTAGCCCGTAGCGGCCAGGAACAGCAGCTGGAAGGTGCCCATCACCCATCCTCGGGGACGATCGCGGCAGAGATAACTGACGTTGGTTTCGGCCATGTAGTACAGGGCCAGGATGGTGGTGAACGCGAATGGCAGGATCGCCAGCGCGACGAACGACTTGCCGAAGCCGGGCAAGGCCGACTCCACCGCGTGCTGTACGAAGCGTGGCCCTGCTTCCACGCCGGGAAGGTTGCCCAGCAGCAGGCGCGCCTCGTCCGGTACACCGTTCACCGACGGGTCGTAGACGTTGTAGAGCCCGGTGGAGAGAATCAGGAAGGCCGTCGCGCTGCACACGACCATGGTGTCGATGTACACCGAGAACGACTGCACCAGCCCCTGCTTCACCGGGTGCGACACTTCTGCTGCAGCGGCAGGATGCGCGCCACTGCCCATGCCAGCTTCGTTGGACAGCACGCCACGACGCACCCCCCATTGGATCGCGGTCCCGATCATCGCGCCGAATGCGGCGTCAACACCGAAGGCGCTGCGCAGCACCAGGGCGATGACCTCAGGCACGCGCTCGACGTTGAGTACCATCACCACCGCAGTGACCAGCAGATAGGCCACGGCCATCACCGGCACCACCCATTCGGCGACGCGCGCGATGCGACGCACGCCGCCGAGCAGAATCGCCGCCAACACCACCAGCAGCACACCGGTGGTGACCATCACCGGAACATCCCACGCTTCGTTCACCGCACTGGTGATGGCGTTGGACTGCGTGCCCGCCAGCATCGCCCCCGCCAGCACCGTGACCAGCGCGAACAGCACGGCGTACCAGCGCTGGCCCAGCCCCTTCTCGATGTAGTACGCCGGGCCACCGCGATACTGCCCCTTGGCGTCGCGATCCTTGTAGATCTGCGCCAGGGTGGACTCGATGAACGCGCTGGAGGCACCGAGGAAGGCGACGATCCACATCCAGAAGATCGCGCCCGGACCGCCGAAGGCAATGGCCATGGCGACACCGGCGATGTTGCCCACGCCCACCCGGCTGGACAGCGACAGTGACAACGCCTGGAACGGCGAGACACCGGCATCGGAGCGCTCGTGACGGAACATCAGGCGCAGCATGTCCGGCAGCGCGCGCAACTGCACGAAGCGGGTACGCACGCTGAAGTACAGGCCCGTTGCCAGGCACAGCACTACCAGGTACGGGCTCCAGACAACGGCAAGCACGGCATTGACGATCGATTCGACATTCATCGCAGGGCCCCCATCAGAAGAACATGCCCAGGGCGACCTGGGGACTGATGATGCGGCCGGTATTGCGGCCGGCAACGGTGAATTCGACGCCGGCGATCAGCCCCAGCGACGGGCTGAAGTGGTACTCGACAGCGGGCGCGAAGGTCAGGTTGCGACTGGCCGGGCGGTGTTCGTTGATGGGCCGGACGCCACCTGCAGCGTCGGGCGCGAAACCGGTCAGGCGCTGGCCGGTCTCGCGGCTGGCGGCAACTTCCATCACGCCGACCCAGCGTTCGTTGAAGCTGTATTCGGCGCCCACGGAAAGACCCAGTACCGAGCCCCGCGCGATATGGCCCTGGAAGCCGTCCTCGGTGCCGTACACGCTGGTGCCGGAGATGGCCGTTCGCGATGGCGCCGGCCCCGCGCTGAACTGCGCCCGCCAGCGCAGCGGCCGATCGTTGCCCAGCCACAGCACCTGCTGCACGGCCAACGCGGCGACGGTGCGCTGCACGCCATCACCCTGCGCATCCAGCGGATTGCCGGTGATGCGGTCGTGGCTGCCGGTGCTGAAGCGCTGTACCAGGGCAATCGACACCGCCGGCGTGGTGCCATCGGCGCTGGGGGCCTGCAACAGGTATTGCAGGCGCGCGGTGGTATCACCGGCGCGGAAGCCTCGGCTGCGTGCGTTGCCGGATTCGGCGCGTGATGCACTCAGGTTGACCTGGCCGGTCACCCGTTCGCTGAAGCCGTATGCGATGGGCACCACCATCGCCCACGCGCCGCTGCGTTCGCTGCTGCGCTGGCGGTCGCCGTTGTGGTCGAAGGACGAGGAACTGTCGACCCGCACCAGATAGGGTTCGACGTACCAGTGACCCGCCGGCATGCCGGCAGGATTGGGCGTGATCAGCGGGCCGGTGAAGTTGACGCCGTCGAGCGTGCGCTCGTTGGCCTGCGCGGAAACGGCGGCAAGCGCACTGAGTGCCAGTACCAGGCAGACACGCACCGCACTGCGAGGAGGATGATGCATGGGAACCGCTCCTGTACGACGTTGGATGGACTTCCACCCTGCGTCGCCGGGAACGGCACACCAATAAGGAAACTTTCAATTCGTCATGCCTGCTTTGCGCATGGCACTGCCAGGAAAACCGCCAGACGTTGCCCGGCTGCCGGGAAGTCCCGTTCGGCCTGGAACTGCGCTGTGCGGGCACCGGTTTGCGGTGCCCGCAGACACGCCCATCAGCCGCGCTGGCTGACCCACTGCGCCAGCAACACGGCCGTGGCGGAAGCGACATTCAGGCTTTCAACCGCGCCACTGCCGGGAATCGACAGCTGCTGGTCACACTGGCTGGCCAGGCCGCGATCCATGCCTTCGCTTTCCGCGCCCATCACGTAGACCAGGCGGGCCGGCAACGAGGCGCGGAACACGTCATCGCCACCCTCGACCAGGGTCGCGGCGAGGCCGAAACCGGCCGCGCGCAGCTGCGCCATCGCTTCTGCATCCTCAGGCAACTGCACCAGCGGCACCGACTCTGCGCCGCCCTCGGCCACGCGTGCGGCCGCGCCGGACAACGCCAGCGTACTGCTGGCCGGCAGCAGCAGCGCCTTGGCGCCGAAGTGCGCGGCAGAGCGCAGGATCGCACCGAAGTTGTGCGGATTACCGACGCCATCCAGCCACAGTGCCAGCGCCCGGCCTTCGCCCAGTTCGGCCAGCCACTGCGCCAGCGGCAACACCGGCGCGCGCAGCACGTCGGCCACCAGGCCTTCATGGTGGGTGGTGGCAGCCAGCTTGTTGAGGTCGCCCTCCTCCACCACGCGATAGCCCACGCGGTTGGCCACGCACCACTTCAGCACCGGCTGCATGCGCGGAATCAGCGATTCCACCAGGTACAGCTTGCGCAGCGCCTGCGGACGCTTGGCGAACAACGCCTGCACCGCGTTCCATCCGTACAGGCGAAGTTCGTCGTTGCCCCGCCCCGGCGGTGGCGGGGTGCCGCCCTCACGCGGTGGCAGCGGGGTGGCCCGCGGCGGTCGCGACGACGGGCGGCGGGCATTCTTCCAGGGATCATTCACTACGGGACAACTCCAGCTTGCGTTGACGCCAGAAATCGGCGTTCTTGATGCCCAGGGCATCGGGGTCGAAGATCGGGTCGAGACCGAGCTTCTTCTGTCGTTCGTAATCGCGCAGGGCCAGCATGGCCGGCTTCTGCACGATGAGGATGGCGATGATGTTCAGCCAGGCCATCAGGCCCACGCCGATATCACCCAGCGCCCAGGCCAGGGTGGCGTTGTGGAAGGCACCGAACACCACCATGCCGATGATGCCCAGGCGCAGCAGCAGCACGGTGAGCGGCCGGCGCTTGTTGTGGTTGACGTAGGTCAGGTTGGTTTCGGCCATGTAGTAATAGGCCATGATCGTGGTGAAGGCGAAGAAGAAGATCGCCACCGACACGAAGGCCGAGCCCCAGCCCGGCAGCACCGCTTCCACACCCGCCTGCGCGTAGCCCGCACCTTCGGGAATGCCGGCCAGGCCCTGGAAGATCGGCGCAGCGCCGGCGACCGGCGAATACACGTTGTAGGTGCCGCTGGCCAGGATCAGGAAGGCGGTGGCAGTGCACACCATCATGGTGTCGAAGTAGATGGCGAACGCCTGCACATAGCCCTGCTTGGCCGGGTGCGAGACCTCCGAGGCCGCCGCAGCGTGCGGACCCGAGCCCTGGCCCGCCTCGTTGGCGTAGATGCCGCGCTTGATGCCCCACTCCACCGCCAGGCCCATCATCGCGCCGAACGCGGCGTGGGTACCGAAGGCGCTCTTGAAGATGATGCCGAACATTTCCGGCACGCGATCGTAGTTGATGATCATGATGACGATGGCCATCAGGATGAAGCCGGCGGCCATGAACGGCACCACCACTTCGGCGAAGTTGGCGATGCGCTTGACGCCACCGAAGATCACCACGCCCAGCAGCAGGGCGACGACGATGCCGATGCCCAGCTTCAGCGCCTGCGCCGATTCCATGCCGAAGGCCTGGCCATCGAGCGGACCGCACAGCGCGGTACCACGGCAGGCGTTGATGACGCTGTCGGCGATCGCATTGGCCTGCACGCCGGGCATCAGGAAGCCGGCGGCGATGATCGTGGCGATGGCGAAGGCCATGGCATACCACTTCAGGCCCATCGCCTTTTCGATGTAGTAGGCCGGGCCACCGCGGTAGCGGCCTTCGGCATCCTTGGTCTTGTAGATCTGCGCCAGGGTGCATTCCACATACGAGGTGGAGGCGCCGAGGAAGCCCATCACCCACATCCAGAAGATCGCGCCGGGGCCGCCGAAGGCGATGGCGGTGGCCACGCCGGCAATGTTGCCGATGCCCATGCGGCCGGCCATCGACATGGCCAGGGCCTGGAACGAGGACACGCCGGCGTCGGACTTCTCACCGGACACGGTGAGGCGGCACATCTCGACGAAACCACGGATCTGCATGAAGCGGGTGCGCAGGCTGAAGAACAGGCCGGCGGCCAGGCACATGAAGATCAGCGCCTTGCTCCAGATGATGCTGTTGATGAAATGTACGGTAGCTTCCACGCGCGCTCTCTCCAGTCGGCGGGTTGTGAGGACGTCCCGTCGGCTGGAAGGGACCGGTCGATTCTCCCTGATCGAAGGTCGCTGCGATAGCGCCGGATGTGGGGGCGTGTTCTCCGCCGGGCATGGCCCGGCGCTACCGGGTATGCCGGCCGCACCACGGGTAGCGCCGGGCCATGCCCGTCGACCGGCAATGACCGTGCCCCCCACGGTAGCGCCGGGCCGTGCCTGGCGGCCTGTTACGGAAGCTGCCTGCGTACCCGGGCGAAGCGGCGCAGGTCATGCAGGACGCCGCGCTTGTAGACGGCGCAGCGCTCCACGCCCTCCTCCTGGAAACCGTTCTTTTCCAGTACCCGGGCCGAGCCCAGGTTGAAGTCGACCACCGTGGCCTGCAGCCTGAACAGGCCAAGCTCATCCATCACCCAGGGCGCGAACAGGCCGACCACAGCGGTCATCAGGCCCTGCCCCCAGTGGGCCTGGCCGAGCCAGTAGCCCAGTTCCGCGGTATGCCCGCGCTCGGCCACGCCCTGCTGGGCGCCAACGCTGCCACAGGCCTGGCCCTCTATCTCGATGGCCAGGTTCAGCGTGCCTGGCGCCAGTACGCGCCCGCCCAGGAAAGCTTCGCCATCCTCGCGGGTGTACGGATACGGGAAGCGGTCACGCAGCCCACGCGAGACGTCCGCGTCGTTGGCGTGATGCAGCAGCGACTGCAGGTCATCACTGCGCCAGGGGCGCAGCAGGAAGCCTGCGCCGTGCAGGATCCGCGCCGGCTCAGGCATGACCACCCACCGACGGCGAGTCGGCCTCCTGCTTCTCCAGCTCGCGCTTCACCGCCTCCGGCGAGCGGGTGTACGGGGCCAGCCGCGCGTAGAACGCCGGCACCACGAACAGCGACAGGAAGGTGGACAGGGTGACGCCGAAGATGATCACGATGCCGATGGTGCCACGGCTGGCCGAGCCCGGGCCACCGGCCACCACCAGCGGGATGGCGCCGACCACGGTGGCGATCGAAGTCATCAGAATCGGACGCAGGCGCACCATCGCCGATTCGATGATCGCTTCGCGCACGCTGCGGCCATCGTCGCGCAGCTGGTTGGCGAATTCGACGATCAGGATGCCGTTCTTGGCCGCCAGGCCGACCAGCATGACGATGCCGATCTGGCTGAACAGGTTCACCGTGCCGCCACTCAGCCACAGGCCAACCAGCGCACCAAGCACGCCCAGCGGCACGGTCAGCATGATCGTCAGCGGGTGGATGAAGCTCTCGAACTGCGCGGCCAGCACCAGGTACACCACCAGCAGGGCCATGGCGAAGGTCAGCAGCACCGCGCCGCCCGCACTCTGGTACTCGCGCGATTCGCCCTTCCAGTTCACCTGCGCGTACTGCGGCAGCTCTTCGCCGGTCACCTGCTGGGCCCAGGCGATGGCCTCGCCCAGCGGATAACCCGGTGCCAGGCCGGCACTGATGGTGATCGAGCGCAGGCGGTTGAAGCGGTTCAGGGTTCCGGCCTCGGCCACTTCGCTCAGCGTGACCAGGTTGGACAATGGCACCAGCTCGCCAGAGGTCGCACGCACGCGGATCGCGGCCAGATCGGCGGGGCTGGCGCGGCCATCACGGCCGGCCTGCACCAGCACGTCGTACTCCTCGCCGTTGTCGACGAAGGTGGTGACGCGGCGCGAGCCCATCATCGTTTCCAGCGCCGAACCAATCGCGGTGACAGGCACGCCGAGGTCGGCGGCACGCTGGCGGTCGATGTTCACCCGCATCTGCGGACGGGTTTCCTTGTAGTCCGAGTCCGGGCCGACCAGGCCGGGGTTGTCGGCCATGCGCAGCAGGATGCGGTCGCGCCACTGCGCGATCTCGGCGTATTCCGGGCCACCCAGCACGATCTGGAACGGCTGCCCGCCACTGCGCACCAGGCCGCCACCGACCTGGGTACGGACGCGCACGCCACGGATGGTGTCCAGTTCCTTCTGCAGTTCGTTGGCGACTTCCGGCGTGCCTTCGCTGCGCTGACGCCACGGCTGCAGGAACACGCTGACGCGGCCAGTGTGCATTTCCTCGCTGGCGCCGAAGCCGCCGGGCACGCGCGGGTTGGCGCGCACGATCGGCTTGTCCGCGCCCACATGCGGTGCCAGCAGCGCTTCGACCTGCTGCACCTGCTGCACGGTGTAGTCGTAGCCGGCGCCTTCCGGGCCGTCGATCATGATCTGGAACGAACCACGGTCTTCGGCCGGGGCCAGTTCCGAAGGCAGCACTTTGATCAGCAGCCAGCTGGCCGCCAACGCAGCGGCCATCACCAGCAGGTAGATCCACGTGCGATCGACATGATGATCGAGCACGCGGCCGTAGGCGCCGGCCAGGCGTTCCAGATTGCGGTTGATGAAGCCGTGCAGCCCGCGCGGTGCCTGCCCGGTATGCGGCTTGAGCAGCTTGGAGGCCATCATCGGCGTCAGCGTCAGCGCGACGAACGCCGACAGCGCGACAGCGGCGGCCAGGGCTACCGCCAGTTCACGGAACAGGCGCCCGGTATTGCCTTCCAGGAAGCCGACCGGCAGGAATACCGCCACCAGCACGGCGGTGGTGGCGATCACCGCGAACGCCACCTGCGCGGTACCCCGCTTGGACGCCACCAGCGGCGGTTCGCCCAGGTCGATGCGGCGCTGCACGTTTTCCACCACCACGATCGCGTCATCCACCACCAGGCCGATGCACAGCACCAGCGCGAGCAGGGTCAGCAGGTTGATCGAGAAATCGAACGCGTACAGCGCGATGAATGCCGCCACCAGGCATACCGGCACGGTGACCGCAGGAATCAACGCCGCGCGGAAGCTGCCGAGGAACAGCCAGATCACCGCCAGCACCAGGATCATCGCCTCCACCAGGGTGGCGTACACGCGGTCGACGGCAGCCTCGATGAAGGTGGTGTTGTCGAAGGCAACGAAGATCTGCGTGCCCTTGGGCAGGGTCAGCGCGACACGTTCGGCCTCGGCGCGCGCGGTGCGCGCCACATCCAGCGAATTGGCAGTGGAGGTCTTGACGATGCCCAGGCCGATGCCGGGCTCGCCGTTGCTGCGGTAGTAGGCGCGACGCTCGGCCGAGGCCAGCTCGATCTTCGCCACATCGCCCATGCGCACCACATAGCCATCACTGCCCTTGCCCAGCGGGATGGTCGCGAAGTCTTCCGGCTTGATGTAGTTGCGCTCCACGCGCAGGGTGAAATCGCGGTCGGTGGATTCGATGCGGCCGGCCGGCAGTTCCACGTTCTCGTTGCGCAACGCGGTTTCCACATCGCCGGTGGTCAGCCCACGTGCGGCCAGCTGGTCGCGGTCCAGCCAGATGCGCATGGCATAGCGCTGGCGGCCACCGATGCGGACCTGGGCCACGCCATCGAGGCTGGAGAAGCGGTCGACCACGTAGCGGTCGGCGTAGTCGCTCAGTTCCAGCGTATCCATGGTCGAGGAGACCATGTTGAACCAGATGATCGGGTCGGCATCGCTCTCGACCTTGGCGATCTCCGGTGGCCGTGCCTCCTCGGGCATGCGGTCGGCCACGCGGCTGACCGCGTCGCGCACGTCGTTGGCCGCCGCTTCGATATCACGGTTGGAGGTGAATTCGATGCTGACCTGCGAGCGGCCGTTGGTGCTGCGCGCGTTGATCGTATCGATGCCTTCGATGCCGGCCAGCGCGTCTTCCAGCACCTGGGTGATGCGGCTCTCGATGACCGCTGCCGAGGCGCCGGTGTAATCCACCGAGACCGAAACGATCGGTGGGTCGATGGCCGGCAGTTCGCGCAGCGTCAACCGGGTGAAGGACATCACGCCCAGCACCAGCAGCAACAGGCTCATCACCACGGCAAACACCGGCCGCTGGATGGAGATGTCGGACAGCTTCATCCGCCGTGACCCTCGGCGGCTGCAGGTGCTTCAACCGTCGTCGGCTGCGCGCCGCTGGCGGGCGCGGCGTCGGAGGCTGCCACCTTCAGGCCCGCCCGCAGCTTGCCGGTGCCGTCCACCACGATGCGCTGGCCTGCCTGCAGGCCCTGCTTGATCTCGACCACGCCGGCGCGGCGTGCACCGGTGACCACGTCCACGCGTTCGACGGTGTCATCGGCCTTGATGCGGTACATGAAGCTGTCGCGACCGACCTGCACCACCGCGATTTCCGGCACCACCAGGGCCGGTCGATCAGGATGGAACAGGCGCACGTCGAGCAGCATGCCCGGCCGCAGCGCATGGTCGCCATTGGCGAAGTCGGCACGCACGGTCACCGCACGAGTGGCCGGGTCGATGCGTGCATCGATGGTGCTGACCTCGCCCTCGAAGGTGCGGCCCGGCCAGGCCACGCTGGTGGCCTGCACCTTGTCGCCGGTGGTCAGCGACGCCAGTTCCACTTCCGGCACCTGGAAATCGACGTGCATGCGCTCGACGTCGTCGAGGGTGGCGATCACCGTGGTCGGCGTCAGCAGCGTGCCCGGGCTGATCTGGCGGATGCCGAGGACGCCGGCGAACGGCGCGCGCACGCGACGGTCGCCGATGTCCGACTGCATCTGTGCCACCCGCGCTTCGGCTGCGTCGCGGATCGACTTCTGCGTGTCCAGGGTCGCACTGGATACCAACCGCTGCGCCGCCAGTTCGCGCTGGCGCTTGTACAGCTGATCGGCTTCGCGGAAGGTCGCCTGCGCCTGCACCAATGCGGCCTCCTGGGCCTGCCCGCGCAGTGTCACGAGGGGCGCACCGGCGGCGACCTGCTGGCCACTTTCAAAGTGCACGCGCTCGACGATCTCGCTCACCTTGGCGGTCACGCTGATCGACTCGCGCGCCTTGGCCGTACCCAGCGCCTGCAGCGTGTCGTTCCACTGCACCGCCTGCACGACCTGCGCGGTGACCGGCACGGCTTCGCCCTGCCGACGCGCGGCGGCCTCCTGTTTGCCTGCGCACCCGGCCAGCACGGCCAGGCTGAGGCCAAGGGCCAGGGTCGAAGCGATACGAGCCAACATGAAGCGTCCTGAGTGGTACACGGCCGCCGAGTGTAGGCAAGGCCCCGCAAAAGCGGTATGTGCCAAGCGTTTACCGGCGTGGAACGGGGGCTGCGATAGCGCCGTGTGCCCATTCCATGCAGGGGGCACCGACGCAGTGTCGGCGTATGTCGGGATGTATCAGGCCATCCCGCCAGGGGCGATGCCGTCGTACAGTCGAGGGGCCTGGCCGAGGGCGCCGGGCGGGGTCGGAACCTGGCGGGGATCCGACCCCGTTTTCTTTGGACGCAGGCCTTCTGTGCGCGGCGCACCGGTAGCGCCGGGCCATGCCCGGCGGATCAATACCGGTAGTTCACCTTCATCCACAGGCTGCGGCCGGGCTCGTTGATGCGCACAGGGTCAGCGGGGAAGCCGAAGTCGGCGCTGCCGGCCAGGTTCAGATGCTCGCTGTAGGCACGGTCGAACAGGTTGTCGACACCGGCGCTGAGCTGCAGCTGCGAACTGAAACGATAGGCCGCGTTGAGCGCCAGCGTGGCAAAGCCGCTGCTCGGCCCGAGGTCCTGCGCGACCACGTTGCCCTGCCCGTCCGCGACCCGATGCTGATGGGTGACCGCGCGCACCAGCGCACCGGCACTCCAGCGCTGGCCTTCCCAGTCAGCGCTCAAGCGTGCTTCCAGCGGCGGCATCTGCGGCAACGGTCGATGCTGATCGCGGTTCTCGCCCCAGGCATAGGCCAGGGTGCCCCCCAGCTTCCATTGCTCGTCCAGCCGCAGCTGCAGGCCGGCCTCGGCACCGGCGATGCGCGCCTGCACATTGTCAGCCTGGCTCATGCCCATCATGCCGCTGCCGCGATAGGTGAACAGGATGTAGTCCTGGATCTGCCCCGCATAGGCCGAGACCCAGGCCTGCACGCGCGGGCCCTTGTATTGCAGGCCGACGTCAAGCTGGGTGGTGCGCTCGGGCTGGATGCCAGCGAACGCGTTCACCGCACCTGCCGGCCCCTGATCGGGCGAGAACAGTTCCCAGTAGTCGGGCATGCGCTGGCTGTGGCCCAGCCCGGCATACCAGGTCAGGCCGTCGGCAAGGTCCTGTTCGTAGCGCAGGAAACCACTGCCCAGCCATTCCCTGCGGCGCTGGCCGGCGGTGGGATTGGGCATGGCCATCATCATGCCGCCGATGTCGGCACGCGCATCGCGCACGCTGGCACGATCGATGCGCAGCCCGCCGATCCAACGCTGCCCGGTGTCCACGCCGAGGGTCAGTTCGGTGAATGCACCGTAGCGGCGGAAATCGGCGTCGGTGTTCCAGTCCGCCTGCTTGTAGGTATCGCGCCCCATGCCCATGCGGCCGCGATGCCGGCTGTCTTCGCCGTCGATGCCGGCCACCAGCTGCACGTCCTGCCAGCGCCATTCGGCGCTGATGCGCCCGCCCTGCGTGCGGCGAACCACGTTCGACGCCATCGGCATCGGCATCATGCTGTGTGGGTTCGGCGTACGCAGCGTGTAGTTGTCCATCACGTGGTCGGCTTCGTTGTAGTACACGTTCGCCTGCAGCGTGTCCCACGCCCCGGGCAGATTGCGCTTCTCGAAGCGTGCGGCGTAACTGGTGCGTTCGAACGCGGCACCATCCATGCCGCGCCCCGCGTAGCGCGCGATCGCATCGCCGGCACCGGCGGAGACCTCCAACAGGGTATCGGCGTCAGGCGTCCAACCCACCGCTACGTCGCCATTCCACTTGCGCCATTTCGACGGAACCACATCGCCGTTGCCGTCCTTGTAGTCATCGGCTTCGGAGCGATTGCCGCTGGCACGCACGTAGCCCGTTGGATTGCCCAGGGTCAGGTTCAGCACCTGGTCGTTGCGATTGCGTGAGCCGACCAGCGCACTGGCATCGGCACGCAGCCCGGGCGCATCGAAACGCGGGGTATCACGCTCGAAACGCACGGTGCCCGCAGAGGCACCCGCACCCCAGCGCACGCTCTGCGGGCCCTTGATGATGGTCAGCCGGTCAAAGCTCTCCGGCGATATGTAGGACAGCGGGTTGTCCATGCGAGAGGGACACGCGCCAATCAGATTGCCATCGTTGCTGAGGATGTTCAGGCGCGAACCGAACATGCCACGCAGCACCGGGTCGCCGTTGGTGCCGCCGTTGCGGATGGCGGAGAAGCCGGGAACGGTCTTCAGGTAATCGGCGCCATCGCTGGCTGGCACAGGCTGCCGCGGCAGGCGCGGATCGGTCACCCAATGCAGCGGCGAGGACGGCGCGGCGGCGGTGACCACCAGCGTATCCAGCGTCCGCGCTTCTTCGGCGGGCGCGGCATGGGCGAAGGGGGCAGCCAGGGCAGCACCAAGCGCAAACGGCAGGCGCGCACGGGCGCCCGCAGCGGGGAAAGTCATTTTCATGGAAACAGCTCCAAGGTACGCACGCGCGCACGACGCCCTTGCAGGCCTCGTGCGGCGGATTCGATAGGAAAATCAGCGGACGCTGGAGATCAGCGGCGGTCCACGCGCGGCATGTGCCGGCCAATGCAGCAGCGGCAGTCGCGGCTGCGACCATGGGAACATCGGCTTCGGCCGCCACAGCAAGGGCAGCAGAAGCACCAGCACGGCCAGCCACGGCAGCAGGCGCATGGCCAGCACGCAGTACTCGCAGGCCTCCCCGTGCATGGCGTGCGGATCGGCGGGCGGGGTCGGATCCCTTTGCCCCGGCAAAGGGCTCTGACCCTCAGCCATGTCGCCGTGATGCATGTGGGCATGGTCCATGCCGCCATGCATTGTGGATGGGGTCAGAGCCCTTCCCTGTGGTGAGGGGATCTGACCCTGCGGCGCCTGCAGCGCACGGCTGACCAGCGGCGCAAGCACCATCAACAGCGTCGCGATGAAGGCGAGCTGGAGCAGGGTTCGACGCAGGCAGCCGGTACGGATCACCGCGCTAGTGTAGAGGTGCCTCCAGAAGGCACCGTGCGACGAACCGTCGCAGGAGGGGGTTTATCGGCAGGGCTGCGCCCTGCACCCGCTACTAGCTGGAGCAACAGCAACAGCAACAGCAGAAGCGGGCTTTCTGGAGGATGACGGAGTGAGTCCGGTTGCGGGGGACGCCGTGAATCCGTCCATGGAGCAACTGTGTGCTGGAGGAGCGCCAGCCCTTCCGGTAAACGGGCACGGTAGTGCCGGCCGCTGGCCGGCAGCCTCAGGAGCAACGCCCTCT
>NZ_JBEPSG010000021.1:0-72322 GCF_040548715.1 Stenotrophomonas sp. 2694 | reverse complement strand
GGTGGGTGGTTTTGCCCGCGGGCTGGTGGCACCTCGGCCCGGTGCCGGCGTTTGGGGGGCCCGGGGGGGGGCCCCGGGCCAACCGGTTCGCCCGGGCCATGCCCGGGCGGACCCCGTATCGGGGCACTGTCCATACGCCGTGCATACGCGCACGTACAGACGACACGGCATGTTCCCCCTTATCATGGCCCGCTTCGATTGCAACAAGCGGATGACCGCGTGACCGTATCCACCCTCGCTTTTGTCTTCCCCGGTCAGGGCTCACAGTCTGTGGGCATGCTGGCCGAGCTGGCCGAACTGCACCCGCAGGTGCGTGAGGCCTTCACCGAGGCATCCGATGGTGCCGGCGTCGACCTGTGGGCGTTGTCCCAGGGCGGCCCGGAGGAAATGCTCAACCGTACCGAATACACCCAGCCGGCCCTGCTGGCCGCCAGCATCGGCGCGTGGCGCGCCTGGAACGCCGTGGGCGGTCCGCGTCCGTCGGTTCTGGCGGGCCACAGCCTGGGTGAGTACACCGCCCTGGTCGCCGCTGGCGCCCTCAGCCTGCACGACGGTGCGCACCTGGTGCGCCTGCGCGGCCAGCTGATGCAGGACGCGGCTCCCGCAGGTGTCGGCGCGATGGCCGCCGTGCTCGGTGCCGAAGACCAGCTGGTGCTGGACGTCTGCGCCGAAGCCGCCGGCAGCCAGGTGGTCGTTCCGGCCAACTTCAACTCGCCGGGCCAGATCGTGATCGGCGGCGACGCTGCCGCGGTCGACCGGGCGCTGGCGCTGCTGGCCGAGAAGGGCGTGCGCAAGGCGGTCAAGCTGGCCGTCAGCGTGCCCTCGCACACCCCGCTGATGCGCGAAGCCGCCAACCGTCTGGCCGAAGTGATGGCCGGCCTGTCTTGGCAGCTGCCGCAGCTGCCGGTGGTGCAGAACGTCGACGCCAAGGTGCACGACGGTGTGGACGCGATCCGCGCCGCGCTGGTGCAGCAGCTGTACCAGCCGGTGCAGTGGACCGGCTGCGTGCAGGCGCTGGCCGCCCGTGGCGTCACCCGGATCGCCGAATGCGGCCCGGGCAAGGTGCTGACCGGTCTGGTCAAGCGCATCGACAAGGCCATCGACGGCCGTTCCCTGGCCACCCCGGGCGACTTCGAAACCGCCCGCGAGACGTGGTCGGCCTGATTGCCCCTGTTCCTGCCGACCGTGCCGGTGGCCGCTGCAAGCGGCGCGGGTGCGGCGGCCGCCCCAGCCTGAGGAAAACATCATGAGCAAGCCCCTGCAGGGTGAAATCGCACTGGTTACCGGTGCCAGCCGTGGCATTGGTGCCGCCATCGCCGATCTGCTGGCCGCCCAGGGCGCCACCGTCATCGGCACCGCCACCACCGATTCCGGCGCCGCCGCGATCGGCGAGCGCCTGGCTGCCCACGGCGGTCACGGCCGCGCGCTGAACGTCACCGACGCCGCTGCGCTCGATGCTGTGCTTGACGGTATCGCCAAGGAATTCGGCCCGATCTCGATCCTGGTCAACAACGCCGGCATCACCCGCGACAACCTGCTGATGCGCATGAAGGAAGACGATTGGGCGTCGATCATCGACACCAACCTGACCAGCGTGTTCCGTACCAGCAAGGCCGTCATGCGCGGCATGATGAAGGCGCGCAAGGGCCGCATCATCAACATCGCCTCGGTGGTGGGCGTGACCGGCAACGCCGGCCAGGCCAACTATGCCGCCGCCAAGGCCGGCATCATCGGTTTCTCCAAGTCGCTGGCCAAGGAAATCGGCTCGCGCGGGGTCACCGTCAACGTGGTCGCGCCGGGCTTCATCGACACCGACATGACCAAGGCGCTGCCGGAAGAAGCGCGTACCGCGCTGATCGGCGACATCGCCCTCGAACGCCTGGGTTCGCCGGAGGACATCGCCCATGCGGTGGCCTTCCTGGCCAGCCCGGCTGCCGGCTACATCACCGGCGAAACTCTCCATGTGAACGGCGGCATGTACATGCCGTAAGCAAGGGGCGCAGGGATCGCGCCGCAAGTGGTTGATCTGCGAGGATTTTTGCTGCAATGCAAGGTCACGCCGGTTTCCACTACACTATCCCACGGCCATCGCCTTTGATGGCGACC
This sequence comes from Stenotrophomonas sp. 2694, assembly GCF_040548715.1. Taxonomy (NCBI): domain Bacteria; kingdom Pseudomonadati; phylum Pseudomonadota; class Gammaproteobacteria; order Lysobacterales; family Lysobacteraceae; genus Stenotrophomonas; species Stenotrophomonas sp. 2694. Next base: position 70,216 of record NZ_JBEPSG010000021.1, on the reverse strand, counting down.
ACTTTTGAACCACTACTCCATCTGGAGCGATATCCCATGAGCACCATCGAAGAACGCGTCAAGAAAATCGTCATCGAACAGCTTGGCGTCAAGGAAGAAGAAGTCACCAACAGCGCATCGTTCGTCGATGACCTGGGCGCTGACTCGCTGGACACCGTCGAGCTGGTGATGGCGCTGGAAGAAGAATTCGAGTGCGAGATCCCGGACGAAGAAGCCGAGAAGATCAGCACCGTGCAGGCTGCGATCACCTACATCACGGCCCACGTCAAGGCCTGATGCAGGACGTCAGTGCGTGTGCGGGCGTTGAGTCCGGCGCGCATGACACCCCATGGGGCCGCTGTTTGCGGCCCCGTGTGTTTGCGCACCACACCGAAGTAAACCGCGTTACCCGCAAAGAACGTTCGGGTCAGGAGAATCAGCAATGAAGCGTCGCGTCGTCGTAACCGGCCTGGGTATGGTCTCGCCGTTGGGCAATGATCTGGCCAGCAGCTGGGAAGGCATCACCCACGGTCGTTCGGGCATCGGTCCGCTGACCAACGTTTCTGATGCCTACCTGGAACGGTTCACCACCAAGATCGCAGGTGAGGTCAAAGGCTTTGACATCACCGCCGACAACGAACTGTTCGGCAAGTACCGGGTCAGCGGCAAGGATGCCAAGAAGATGGACCCGTTCATCCATTACGGCCTCGGTGCCGCGTTCATGGCCCTGCATGATTCGGGCCTGGAGATCACCGACGCCAACGCCGACCGCATCGGCGCCATCGTTGGCGCTGGCATCGGCGGCCTGCTCGGCATCGAAGAGCAGACCATCGAATTCCACGAAGGGAAGAAGATCTCTCCCTTCTACGTGCCCAAGACCATCATCAACATGCTGCCGGGCCAGCTGAGCATCATCAGCGGCCTGAAGGGCCCGTCGTTCTCGGCGGTCTCGGCGTGCGCCACCTCCAACCATTCCATCGGCACCGCCATGCGCATGATCCAGTACGGCGATGCGGACGTGATGGTGGCCGGCGGTGCGGAGCGCGGCTCCTCGCCGACGGCGCTGGGCGGCTTCTGCGCGATGAAGGCGATGAGCACCCGCAACGATGCTCCGGAACAGGCCTCGCGCCCGTGGGACAAGGACCGTGACGGCTTCGTGCTGGGCGACGGCGCCGGCATCCTGATCCTGGAAGAGTACGAGCACGCCAAGGCGCGTGGCGCGAAGATCTATTGCGAGCTGGCCGGTTTCGGCGCCAGCTCCGACGCGTACCACATGACCGCGCCGAGCGAGAACGGCGAAGGCGCTGCGCGCTGCATGACCATGGCCATGAAGGACGCCGGTGTCACCCCGGAACAGGTCGGCTACCTCAACGCACATGGCACCTCGACCCCGCTGGGCGACCTCGGTGAGACCATGGCGATGAAGACCGCCTTCGGCGACCACGCCTACAAGATGATGGTCAGCTCCACCAAGTCGATGACCGGCCACCTGCTCGGCGCTGCCGGCGGCGTGGAAGCGATCTTCTCGGTGCTGGCAATGCGCGACAACGTGATTCCGCCGACCATCAACCTGCAGCAGCCGGGCGAAGGCTGCGACCTGGACTACGTGCCCAACGAAGCACGCCAGGCCAAGGTCGACGTGGTGATGTCGAATGGTTTTGGTTTCGGCGGCACCAACGGCACGCTGATCTTCAAGCGCGTCTGATCGCACCGGTAGGGTCGAGCCATGCTCGGCTCCGCCAACCACGAGGCCGCCGCAAGGCGGCTTCCGTGTATCCGTCTCCCGAACTGGCTGCCATGACCCACGCCCCGCTGATCCACCCGCTGCCGCACCCGATCGACCTGCTGGCCCTGCAGCAGCGCGACCCGGCGCGTTTCCCGCTGCTGATGGAGTCCACCGCCTCGGGCACTGCGCAGGGCCGCTGGAGCCTGCTGCTGGCCGCGCAGGGCGACACCCTGCAGCTGGACGCCGATGGCCAGGTGCGCGACCAGCACGGCGCGGTGCAGCCCGGCAGCTTCCTGCAGGCGCTGGACCGCGCATGGCAGGCACAGCGGTTGCCGCACGACGGCGGCCACGCGCTGCCGTTCCGCGGTGGCTGGGCGCTGATGCTCGATTACGAAGTGGCCAGCCAGGTCGAGCCGGTGCTGCCGGCGCGCGCGCGCGATGACGGCCGGCCGACCGCACTTGCCCTGCGCTGCCCGGCCGCCGTGCTGCATGACCACCAGGCCGACGCCAGCTTCCTCATTGCCGAAGCGGGCGAGCAAGCACTGCTGGACTCGCTGGTCACGCTGGTAGCGGGTGAACTGCCGCCGGCCGGGCAGGGCTGGCAGCCGCCGCAGTCGGTCAGCGAAGACGAGCCACAGCGCTTCACCGAGGGTGTGCGCCGGGTGATCGACTACCTGCGCGCCGGCGACGTGTTCCAGGTGAACCTGTCGCGGCGCTGGAGCGCGCACTTCGCAGCACCGGTCAGCCCGCAGGCGCTGTACGCGCAGCTGCGGCGGGCCAATCCGGCGCCGTTTGCCGGCCTGTTCAGTGCGCACGGCCGGCATGTGGTCAGCTCGTCGCCGGAACGGCTGGTGTCGGTGCATGGCGGCCACGCACAGACCCGCCCGATCGCCGGCACCCGTCCGCGCTTCGAGGGCGACGACGATGCCGCGCGCATCCAGGAACTGGTCGGCCATCCCAAGGAGCGCGCCGAGCACGTGATGCTGATCGACCTGGAGCGCAACGATCTGGGCCGCATCTGCCTGCCCGGCACGGTCGTGGTGGACGAGCTGATGACCGTGGAAAGCTACGCCCACGTGCACCACATCGTCAGCAACGTCAGCGGCCAGCTGCGCGCGGACGTCACCCCGGGCGAGGTGATCGCCGCGACCTTCCCCGGCGGCACCATCACCGGCTGCCCGAAGGTGCGCTGCATGCAGATCATCAGCGAACTTGAGCAGGTGCCACGCGGCGCGTACACCGGTGCGTTCGGCTGGCTGAACCGCGATGGCGACCTGGACCTGAACATCCTGATCCGCACCGCCGAGGTGGACGGCAACGAGGTCAGCTTCCGCACCGGAGCCGGCATCGTGGTCGATTCGGACCCGGACAAGGAACTGGACGAAACCCGGGCCAAGGCCCGCGGCCTGCTGCGGGCGCTGGGGCAGCAGGGTTGATCGATTGCCGCCACCGGGCATGGCTTGTGGGTGCCGACCGTTGGTCGGCATGGATGCCCCCATGGCCGTTCATCCACGCATGGCGTGGATCTACTGGAGATGGCGGGTGGGTGCCGACCGTTGCTCGGCACGGACGCGTGCCCCCGGTCATGACCCCACACCACCGGCACGGTATCCTGCACGACGGAATCGAGTTCAGAGGTAGTCCATGGCGGGAGCCAAGCGCGGGTGTCTGTTGGTGGTAACGCTGCTGCTGGTGCTGGCCGCCGTCGTGGCCGGCGCGGGCGCGTGGTTCTTCTACAAGCAGAGCCAGTTTGCCGACGTGCCGTTGACCCCCAGTGCGAACAGCGTGGTCATCGCCAGCGGCGATGGCATGAACAGCGTGCTGCGCAAGCTGCGCGAGGCCGGCGTGGACGAGGGCAAGGACACCCAGTGGCAGCTGCTGGCCCGTCAGCTCGACGCGGCCGGCAAGCTGAAGGTGGGCGAGTACGCGCTGAGCAAGGACCTGACCCCGCGCGAGCTGCTGCTGCGCATGCGTGCGGGCAAGGTGCTGCAGCACCGCGTCACCATCATCGAAGGCTGGAACATCCGCCAGCTGCGCGCCGCGCTCAAGCGTGCCGATCCGCTGCTGCACACCACCGACACCCTCGATGACGCAGCGCTGATGGATCGCCTCGGTTTCGCCGGCCAGCATCCGGAAGGCCGGTTCCTGCCGGAAACCTACGTCTACCAGCGCGGCGACAGCGACCTGGACGTGCTCAAGCGTGCCCACGGCGCGATGGAGAAGGCGCTGGACGAGGCATGGGAAAGCCGCGCCCCGGATCTGCCGATCAATACGCCCTACGAGCTGCTGACGCTGGCGTCGATCATCGAAAAGGAAACCGCGCTGGCCAGCGAGCGACCGCAGATTGCCGGCGTGTTCATGCGCCGCCTGAAGATCGGCATGCGCCTGCAGACCGATCCGACCGTGATCTACGGCATCGGCGCGGCGTACGACGGCAACATCCGCCGCCGCGACCTGACCACCGATACGCCCTACAACACCTACACCCGCTCTGGCCTGACCCCGACCCCGATCGCCATGCCCAGCCGCGATGCGCTGATGGCCGCTGCACAACCGGCACCGGGCGATGCGCTGTACTTCGTCGCGGTGGGCGATGGCAGTGGCGCGCACGTGTTCTCGCCCAGCCTGGACAAACACAACGCCGCCGTAGCCCGCTACCTGCAGCAGCTGCGCCAGCAACGCACCCAGGAGACTCCGGCGCAATGAGTTCCGCGCTGCTTCGCCATCCCCGTTTCGTCAGCCTGGAAGGCGGCGAGGGCGCGGGCAAGACCACCGCCATCAACGCCATCCGCGAGTGCCTGCGCCGCCACGGCCATGAGGTCGTGTTGACCCGCGAGCCCGGTGGCACGCCGCTGGCCGAGCGCATCCGCGGCCTGGTGCTGAAGCCCGATGCCGAGATTGCTGCCGAGCCGCTCAGTGCCGAGGCTGAGCTGCTGCTGGTGTTTGCCGCACGCGCGCAGCATGTGCGTCAGGTGATCCAGCCGGCGCTGCAGCGCGGCGCCTATGTGCTCAGCGATCGTTTCACCGATTCCAGCTATGCCTACCAGGGCGGCGGCCGGGGCCTCGACCCGCAGTGGATCGCCGACCTGGAGCGTCGCGCCGTGGGCCTGCTGCCCGGCTTGACCCTGTTGTTGGACGTGGACGTGGCCGTCGGCCGTGCGCGTGCCAACAGCCGCGACCTGTGGCCGGACCGCATCGAAAGCGAGCAGGACGATTTCTTCCAGCGCGTGCGCGAAGTGTTCCGCAGCCGCGCACAGCAGGACCCGCAGCGTTTCGCGCTGGTTGATGCAGGTCAGGTGCAGGAGCGCGTGGCCGCCGATGTGGTTGCACGTGTCGAGCGCTGGCTGCAGCAAGGGGAGGGTGCATGAGTACTTTCTCGCCCTGGCAGCAGCGCGCGTTCGACCAGACCGTGGCTGCACTGGATGCGGATCGGCTGGGCCATGGCCTGCTGATCTGTGGCCCGGCCGGGCTGGGCAAGCGTGAGGTGGCCCTGGCGCTGGCCGACCACGTGCTGGCACGCGGGGATGCCACGTATGCCACCCGCACCCGGCAGCTGATTGCCGCCGGCACGCATCCCGACCTGCAGCTGATCAGCTTCATTCCCAACAAGAGCGGCGACAAGCTGCGCACCGAGATCGTGATCGAGCAGGTGCGCGAGATCAGCAACAAGCTGGCGCTGACCCCGCAGTACGGCGTGGCGCAGGTGGTGATTGTCGACCCGGCCGATGCCATCAACCGTTCGGCCGCCAATGCGCTGCTGAAGACCCTGGAAGAACCGCAACCCGGGCGTTACCTGTGGTTGATCAGCAGCGACCCGGCGCGCCTGCCGCAGACCGTGCGCAGCCGCTGCCAGCGCCTGGAATTCAAGCTGCCGCCGCGCGAAGAAGCGCTGGCCTGGCTGCAGCAGCAGGGCCACAGCGAAGCGGCCGCGCGCGAGGCACTGGATGCAGCGCGCGGCCATCCCGGGCAGGCCGACAACTGGCTGCGCGAAGATGGCCTGAGCCTGCGTCGCGAGGTCGGCCGTGAGCTGGAACAGCTGGCCGCCGGCAAGACCGGCGCAGTGGAGCTGGCGCAGAAGTGGTGCGCCGATGACAACGCGGCGCTGCGCCTGCGCTTCGCTGCCGACCTGGCGCTGGCCCAGGCCAGCACCGATGCCTTGACCACGCCGGAGCGATTGCACAAGCTTGCAGCCTGGTTCGATGCGGCCAACCGCACCCGCGACCTGCTGCGCACCACCGTGCGCGCAGACCTTGCGGTGGTCGAGTTGCTGCTGGCCTGGAACAAGGTGAACGAGCGGCCTGCCGCAAGGGGAAATCGATGAGTGCCAGCAACGCCCGCCAGGGCATCCTGTCTCTGGCAGTGAAGGACAAGGCCGCGCTGTACAGCGCGTACATGCCGTTCGTGAAGAATGGCGGCATCTTCGTGCCCACGCCCAAGCGTTATTTCCTGGGCGATGAGGTATTCCTGCTGCTGACCCTGCCCGATTCCAGCGAGCGCCTGCCGGTGGCCGGCAAGGTGATCTGGGTGACCCCGGCCGGTGCGCAGGGCAACCGCACCGCCGGCATCGGCGTGCAGCTGGCCGATGGCCAGGAAGGCGAGACGGTGCGCCACAAGATCGAAACGATCCTGGCCGGCCTGACCGGTTCGGACAAGCCGACGCATACGATGTGATTCCGGTAGCGCCGGGCCATGCCCGGCGGCCCCTGGAAACGCGCGTGAACACGAATGTGAAAACTGTTGACGGTCTCTGAAAAGCCCCTATAATGAGCGGCTCAGCAACACACCGGGCGGTTAGCTCAGCGGTAGAGCATTGCCTTCACACGGCAAGGGTCACAGGTTCGATCCCTGTACCGCCCACCAAATAAGACCCTGATTTTTAAGGGTTAACGTCAAAGCCGGCTTCGAGCCGGCTTTTTCGTAAGTGCGTCCTAAGTGCAGTCTCGCTAATGAACCGTCGAGCTTGGGAGGTCAGGATGATCGCTGCCTTAGCTGAAAGCCGCCGCTTTGTAACTGCGCGAATGGCTTCCGCCTTTAATGCCCACTTCCATCAAACACGCTCATGCTGTCCTCTCCCTGACCGAGAGGCGTCTGATGCCTGTCTGTCGCTCGTGGGTTCCAGTCGGCCAAGGTTGCATGAAATTGCCATCATCTGGGATTTAGTCGAAGTCGCCGCTCGGACCAATGACGGCGTTTGTCAATGCGGTCATCCGCAGTGGCGAGGCTGACATGGTGACCAAAGAGCCTCTGGAGCTGAAATATGCCGCGGCGCTCGATAAATGGGGCTGGATCGAACTGCCCTCATTCAAATCGGCCGAAGGCATCCGGCGGCTTGGAGACTCCCTTGATGCACACGGAGTGACAGATATTCAGTGCCTGCGTCCCTTGCCTAAGGGAGTGGGGCGGGGGCACTCCTTCAGCGACGTATTCGGTTGGGAGCGTTTCCCGTTGCATACAGATACCTCGTTCTGGAGCGAGCCGGCGAGATACATCCTGATGCAGTCGTCGAGTGATTCGCCGACACCTACCCTCTTGCTTGACAAGCGAAAAGTGGCGGGTCTACTTGCGCAACCCAGTGGTGCGCGTGCGATTTTCCGTAGCAGAAGGAAAGATGGGCCGATTTATTGTGGCCTGACTGACACTACAAAGGGAACGCCAGGCTGGGCGATTCGCTTCGATCCGACGCACATGGTGGCTGCAAATGATGCCGCTAAAGACTTCATGGCTCTGGTCAATGCAGCGCTATCAGACGCCATGCAGTTTCACTATTCTGGCGAAAATGCGCTGCTGATTGATAACTGGACGTGCTTGCATGGCCGGGGTTGCGTTCCGGAGATCGATCGGAGCAGGGTAATTTTGAGAGCATACATTGGGGGGCGACAATGAGTTGGGACAAAGAATCGCTGTGGCAGAAATCTATTCTTTTTATGGAGCGGGCGTTCAAAGAAGAGCGCGAGGGAGATGTATTTCCGCTTTGGGCATCGATGGGACTAGAGCTGCTTTGCCGGTCAGCCGTCGCGCACGTGAGTCCACTTCTACTTGCCGAGCCAGAGCGGGATCAAAAGAACGCGTTGCATATTCTTGGATTCGGCACCTCGTCGCCAAGATCAATCAACACAACCCAAGTTCTTGGCTTATGCAAAGTCTTGTTCACAGATTTCACTGATGAGGAAGTTAAGGCGGCCTCAACCCTCATCGGTCGACGCAATGAGGAGCTTCATACCGGAGCTGCGGCCTACGCCGCGTTCCGAGTTCAAGATTGGTTGCCAGGGTTCTTCAGATGCTGCGATGTGCTCGCAACGGCGATTGGCCAAAGCTTGGAAGCGCTTCTTGGGCCTGAGGAGGCGACGGCAGCGCGCGATACTCTCGTAGCGGCCGACAAGAGTATTGGGTCCAACGTTAAAACTGACATTTTGGCCCACGCTAAGGTTTTCAAGGCGAAGGACGAAGCAGAGCGAAAAGTACTGGCAGAAGCCTCTCAACGCCTTGGCGATGAACTGGCCGGTCAGCGTCATCATCGAGTCGTCTGCCCTGCCTGTGAATGCGTTGCTACCGTGCAGGGAGCAGATGTGGGCAAGCAGAAGGTTGAGCACGGTGACGGCTGCATCGTCGTTCGGCAGACTGTCTTGCCCAACCGGTTTAATTGCTCGGCATGTGGCCTAAAGCTGGCTGGTTATCAGGCACTCCGAGCAGCTGGTGTAGCAGACCACTTCACTAGACGTTCGGAATTCACTCCGAGCGAATACTATGAGCTGGTTGATCCGGAAGACTCTAGCGTGATGGACGAATATATGCGGGACTACGCGGAGCGGCATGACTATTACCAGTTCAACAATGACTAGCGCTCTGCAAAGTGTGCCCAAAGGTTAACGGCTTGGAAGGATCGCATGTTCATTGGATTGGCTGGTATTGAACTCATAGGGCCTGAAGTACACCTAGGCAATGGGATCGTTCTTCGCCCTACATATGCGCACAGGTTCTCTGCAGCGAATTTTGCGTTCTCCGCGCCTCGCACACTAGGGGAGCATCATCCTGGCCCTTGGCTCAGCTTCCCCCAGCCGGGAGCCAGAGATGTGTTGGCTGAGTTGGTCATCCCAGAGTCCTACAGCAGGACTGAGGAGACTCAGCGATCGGCTTCGCGCACGATCATCACCTTGCTGAGACTGTGGTATCACCCCGAGGTAGAGGCCGCTTACGAGTCGAATGTGGCCACTTCTGAGCTTGCCTCGGGAAATCCATCCGCCATGCTCAGGGTCTTCGAGCAACGTCGGAAATTTGTGCAGTACGAAGTGCAGGTGGACGATTGCAGGCCGCAAACAGTTGATCGTCTAGCTTGGGTAGTAGAGAGTTGGGAGGCTGCGATGCTGAAGCGTAGGCAATCTCCGGCATTTGATCTTCTCCTTGAGGCATTTGATGCCTCTCAGATCATGCCAAACAAATCGATGATGCTTGTAACGATGTGGGGAGCATTAGAGGCTCTGTTTACATCGGAGAAGAGCGAGCTCAGGTTTCGGCTCTCCTGCAACATGGCGGCATACTTGGAGCCGCCAGGTCGCGCGCGAGCGGAGCTGCAGAAGAAGGTCGCTAAGCTGTACGACGCTAGGTCAGCAGCGGCTCACGGCAACCTCAAATTTTCCGATGGGGCCGTGGCGGATAGCATTGATCTTTACAGGCGGGTGTTGTTCAAGCTCATCGATGAGGGAGTGGTTCCTGATAGAGCGCATCTCGAGCGCTGCTTGTTCGAGGGGTAGAGGTCGCCAGCCAGCTGGGGGCGCTTTGGGTTTCTACTTTACGACCGGATCGGCGTCAGATTCCCATCCGCTCCCACCCTCCAGCCCAGCGAACTTGAGGAGATCAGTGGAAGGCGTGCTCGTCCAGTCTCCGTTATCCTGCGGGTGACTGAGCTTGGATTCGTCGGTCTATGTGGTGCCGAGCTTCGAGAGCATCGCACTGAGCGCGGGCGTGGATGACTAGTTGAGGTCTTAGTCGGTCGAGCCCTATGTTCTGCTCGGTGGGGAATTGTGCGGGGCCCGGTCACCGGCGCGAGGTGTGTGGATCCGCAGAGTGCCGGCCCGGGCTGCAGGTGTTGTTAGGGACACCGCCTGCTGGTCCCTCCTGGCGAATCAGTCGGCCAGCGTGATCGCGGGGTTGGCATCGGCGCGGCGCGGGATGTTCTTGCCGGCCGCAGCGGCCTCCCGGATCAACGACTCTTCCTGCCGCTCCAGTTCCAGCAGCTGTTGCTCCAGGCGCTCCTGCTTTCGGTCATCGGTGATCGTCACGTCGCCTTGGTAGAGGGCTTCGACTTCGGTGCGGAGGCGATCACGGATGACGTCCGGGAAAAACTTGCATGCGTAGGCATGGGGACTCTCGGGGTAGGCCGATACGACTTCGCTGCCGCCGCCAATAAAGGCACTTGGGCGAATGGTGACTTTCGCGGCCTCGCGTTCGATGTGAGCGTCGATGGCTGCAAGAGCTTCTTCTTTCGGCGGCATGCCGCCGCGAATGTCGCGGATGTCGTCGGCCAGCTTTTCGATTTGAGCGCGGACGCGCGCTACCTTTGGCAAATGGTCGGTCATGGTCGTTCCCTTACTGGCTTAGGCCCCAATCGGCCACGGTCTGCTGGAGATGTTGTGAGGCGGCCTGGTAAGCCCCTACGTCGCCGGATGAAGCGCTGAGCTCGTCGTATGCGGCGGCTACTACGGCGTCCACTGCATCGATCGCAGCCATCCAGCGTTGCAACTTGGCCAACGTCTCGCGCCGGTGTTCGTCCAGGGTTTTGCCGCCAAGGTTTGTCGGCCTGCCGACACCCACCTCGAGCTCTCTGCCGCTGAAGCTTTTTGAGGCGGTCTCCATCTCTTGGCGAATGAACTTTCGCTGGTCGTTGAGCTCTTTGCGGCGCTCGCTCAGCGCGCGGCGCGCGGCAAAGTAGAGGTCATTGCGAATTCGCAACTGCTCCAGCTTCAGTAGGGAAGACGGGATGGGCGGAGATTTATCACTCACGGGGTGCTCCGGGGTTGAGGGCAAAAGCGGGAAGACGCTCGGGCCTGGCTGCCAATGCGCGCTGGAACGCAGGAAGGGTGCGCAGCGCATCGGCCAAGAGCTCGGCCGGAGGAATACCTGCGGTGTCGGCAGCGTCCTTCAGGGCGTCGCAGACCACTTGGGGGAGATCCAGCTCAATTTTGGGCATGGCGAGAGGGCTCAGATGGCAGGTCTATTGGACACCTGACATCGTTGCCCGGCCGGGCTGGAATGCGTAGGAACGTGCACTTGCTGATGGCGAACCCGGGGAGAGGAGCCTGTGCACCGCCTCGCCCGATTGGTGGGGGCGATGTACAGCGTGTACAGGTCAAATCATGCACTTTCCGCCGGGGAAAACTGGAAATTCGGGGGACCTGCGGTGGAGCATCAGGGAGGCCGAAAAACGGTCAATTACCGGGGTCCGAATTCCCCCCGGTTCCTGTGGATAGCCGCCGGGGCCCCGCACTGTGAAACCTTGCCTGTGGAACTGCCGCGGCGTTGCCCATTAGTTGTCCGCCTAATGTTCCACGCCCCAGTCTCAAGGTATATTCGTCGGCAACAGGCAATTGACCAGCACCATTGAACTGGGAAGAGGCGTGCCACCGCAGGTGTTGTGGCATGTGGGTGGAGCAATGCTGCCCAAGGCAGCTCTCTTCGCAGCCGATGATGGAGCCTGGATTGTGGGCAGCACTGCGGCTCGATGCGTCGGGCAGTCTTCTTGCGAAGGAGCGTGATGGCGACGACAACTGAGTACTTCATTAATTCGACGTGCGATGAGGTACATAACATCGCCTGCTCGACATGCAGCGGAAAGACCACGCACCACGTCAAGGCTTCCTACGATCAACGGACTGAATTTGACAGTCGGCATGGCTCGGTGTCATTTCATTCTGATTTCCAGATTGTGCAATGCCAAGGCTGCTCGACCATCTCCTTCAGAGAGGCCCACAGCAATTCGGAAGACTGGGAACTCAATGATGACGATGAGCCCAGCAGTGTTGTGGTTGAGTCTCTTTATCCATCACGCGTGGAAGGGATCAAAGGGCTCGGCGACGATGTCAGATGGTTATCCAGTACAGTGAATCTCATCTATTCGGAAACGCTGCAAGCGATGGCGTCTAACTCGCCGGTGCTCGCAGGAATCGGGTTGAGGGCGCTCTTGGAGATGGTGTGCAAGGAGAAGTCTGCTGTGGGGAAAGATCTATTCCATAAGATCGATAGCCTGGTTGAAGTACGGGTGCTCACGCCGGCAAGTGCTGCTGTCCTTCATAAGATTCGCACCCTTGGCAATAGCGCAGCGCATGAGGCCAAGCCGCACACCCCTAAGCAATTGGGCTTGGCGCTAAGCATCGTGGAGCATCTACTCCTTGAGGTCTACATTCTCCCTAAGAAGGCGGAAGCCGAATTCGGTTTATAGGACGATAGCTGTACGGCCATTTTGCTTTGGCGCCGAGTGCTCCGTGTTCTAAGAAACACTACGTCCTATCGAACTCATGTGTTCCGCTGGCTAAAGCGAACACCACCCAAAGAAAGAGACCTTTCCGATGGTTGTAAAGACGTGTTTCATCATTTGCCCTATTGGCGCGGCTGGATCAGAGACTCGTAAGCGGGCGGATCAAATGCTCAAGCACGTGTATGCACCGGTGCTGGACGCCTACGGCTATGAGACTGTGCGTGCGGATAAGATCCTGAAATCAGGTTTGATCACCAGCCAGATCGTCAACTTGATCATTGAGTCCGAGCTTGTGATCGCTGATTTAACGGATAGCAATCCGAACGTGTACTACGAGCTCGCTCTGCGCCACGCAACGGGCAAGGCGTTCATTCAGGTGGCTAAGGCCGGTCAGCAGATCCCCTTTGACATCGCTGGTCTTCGTACGATCTTTGTCGATCTTGCTGACCTAGATGACATAGATGCGGCAAAGAAAGACCTCCACGGCTACATTGCGGAGTTCGAGAAGGGGCATCGAGCGGACTCACCTATTCAACACGCAAGAGGGGTGCGTCTCCTGCAGACCGACCCGGATCTTGCGGAGAAGCTCCTCGCGCATGTTGTTGCGATATCTGGCAACGGTTGGGCGAGCTTGGATGACATTGACGACAAGCTGGACGATATCAAGCGAACTATTGAGGACATCGATAGGCGTCTTGAGTAGATAGTTGCTCGCAGCGCTTGGTCGTCAGGTCCTTATCGATTTCAGGCTTTTGCCTTCTTTTATCAAGCGAGGACATTGCCTGAGTAGTGCCAGGAGTATTCTGCGTTTCCTACAGCGGGGGCGCTGTAGGCGGTACGACACCCACACGGGGCGATGTGCTAATTCTGTTCTAGCAGCGCGCGTGTACTTGCGTTTTCCTGGCTGTCACCCTGCGTGGGTGAGGCAGCCCTGTCAGCGATTGGCGGTCAACAACTATTGAGACTAAGAATGCATCCATTTTCGGAACTTGCAGCTCGCTGCGCAGCGATGACAACAACTAGCACAGAGGATACCAGGGAGAGCGTGCTCGCTCTGCTGGAAGAGTCAGGTAGCACCATATTAGTCAAAGCACTGCAGGCAGTTGAGCTGCAGCGTGCGATGACGGCCGTTGGCCTCGTCTCGATGTTTGAGGCAGCTCTGCAGAGTGCACTTGGCGTAGAGCATGGCTTTAGCGCTGCTCGGGCAGTGTTGCAAGCGGGCGGGCATGCAAAACTTGAGGAAGACTTCGCAGATCTGCTGCTGGCTATCAACGTCTTGAAGCACGGTGCTGGCCGAAGTTACAGCGAACTGCTTGCGCGCCGAGATGAACTTCCGTTCAAGGTGCGTGCGGAGGGCGAGTTCTTTGAAGAAGGTGACGTTTCTGAGCTCGACTTCCTGGTGAGGGCAGATGATGAGTTTTTTCATTACTGCGCTGCCCTCGTTGACGAAGTTGCAACCAAAGTTCGAACTTTGAAGCCAGAGGTTGTCCTATGACGTGCTCAGTGGAATCCTTCCCCCGATTCTATCCATGAAAGGATATCCCCAAGGTAGTACCAGGGCGTCTTCGCTGGTTGGAAGAAGCGGGGCCCCTTTCCCTCCAGCCGCCACCTTCGAAGGCGGCTGACAGGGCATGGGATGAGCGTTGCCGCAGTGTGTTCCGTTACACGGCCGTCGATCGTCACGTAGTGACCTGTCGCCTCCAAGCGCTCGCGCACGTCTGTGATCGAAGTCGGAAGACTGCCGCCATGGGGAGCGCGTGGTTGCTGACCGCTCACTTGTCCCTCCGTTCCGCTGGAGCCAGCAGCAGGTTGTGGTAGCCGCTTGCTGCTCCTCGATGGTTTTGACGGCAGCGCGCGCGCCGAGCAGCTGGTGCATAGGCTGTTTCTGACCGAATGCCGCGGATTTGCTTCACCAGGTCGCGCATCGCGTACATCTTGGCCCGTACAGTGCGGGCCAGGTGGCGTACGGCGGTGGTGAACCTGGTGCACTGGTGAACGTGGTGCATGACGTGCAGCGGGCGCATGGGGTGCATCCCGTGCAGTGCCTGCACCGCGTGCAGCAGGGGCGCGGTGTGCGCGAAACAACACACCGCCTGGTAGTAGTTATCTGTGTAGCGTGTGGCGCTACGGTTTTTGACCATAAATCGCTCCATCCGTAGCGTCTGGCGCTACGCTTTCGTTAGTTGGTCGTTACGCGGCCTTGTCGCTGTAGCGCTCAGCGCTACGGTTTGTAGCGTCTGGCGCTACCGCGATTTTTTGGCATTCGCTGGCGTATGGCTTCCAACGCATGTATGTCCGCTTCGCATCAACGTCATCGCCGGCAGGGCCAATGTTCGTCAGGAGGAACGAGCGAGCCCGCCCCGTGCCTGTCTTCTGGTCGAAGCTGCCGGCCTTTGCTTCCTCGATCCACCCTCGCTCCAACAGCGACTTGAATGCGTTCTGCACGGGTCTTTGCGTGACGCCTACGCGCTGCATGGCCTCCCGAACGCTGAGAAACACCTCAGCGCCGGTGGATGGCCGGTACAGCGCGCGTAGCTCCACCAGCAGCGCGCGCGCGACGGGATCGAGGGTGCGATACGCCTGACACTCCAGTTCCCAGGCGTACAGGCGGACGTGTGGCGAGATGGGCACGTAGACGCTGCTGCTGCGCCCCGTGGCCCGTGCGCGTCGTTTGGCCAGCTTGCGGGCTTCTCGCTCACTCATCTGCCTCCCCTACGATCACGATGGCCACCTTCTTCCCGAAGTAGTGCAAGGGAAGGGGGGTAAAGGGCAGGCATGCGCCAACTTGGGAGCGATAGATCACGTCCACAGTCCTGGCGGAGTCCAGGTCCTGCAGAGCGCGCTTGGCCGCAGCGGAATTGCTCTTCTCCAGAGCGTCGAACAGATCCTGATTCATCTCAGGCCTCCAGCGTGGAGTTCAGCGCGGTGGAGAACATCGTTTCGGCATCCCTAGCTAGCTGTAGGTATCCCTCAAACTCCTCTACGCGGGCCGCTGCTATCCGCTGCAGGCGGTACAGTTCCGCCCGCCCGCCAGGATCTGCGGCCATGGCCCGCAGCTTGGCTTTATCGCAGGTGGCCAGCATGGTGCGCAGAAGCGTCTCTGCATTCGGGCTGACGCGCAGCCGCGGTGCTGGGGTCTTTCGCTTCTGTCGGCTCATGGCTGCGCCCCCATTGCCTTGTGCAGGCGCGCGCGGTCCCGCGCTGGCAGATTCGCCCACAACGGGTCGTGGGCATCGTCCGGGCGGGTCAGTGCAACGTGCTTCTCGTCGGCCAATAGCGGGCCTTCTGGCAGCGTGGCGCGGGTGATTGGCGTGCACTCAAACACCACCTTGACGAACGGGCCACGGTTGCACCGGGTGTGCGGCCGGTGGATGCGCTTGACCCGCACCGCCCGGCATTCGTTTCCTGGGCGGTTCCAGTAGATGAAACGGATGCTGGCCGGCGTGACCGCGTTGCGCGGCCCCATTGGCAGTGCGCGCGGTGCGTAGGCATCGTCGGGGGTGGTTGGCTCCGGTCGACCGCTGTCGCCAATAGCCATTAGCTGAGCGCTCATGGGTACGCCTCCAGGGCTAAGGCGTCTCGATAGCGGGCCAGGTAGCGGTAGGCGGTAGCGCGGGACATGCACCAGCGATTCATGATCTCTGGCACTGCAGGCGGTCGGCGACGGCTGGCCATCCATGCCGCGAAGTGGAGCGCGAACTCGATGTTGCCGCACGCGCCTGGTGGCCGGTTGTATCCGGTACTGCGGACAGGGGCAGGGGCATGCGGCTTCATCCGACCCTCCGCGTGGTGGTGGCGTAGGTGACCATCCCGAGGATTACCAGCAGGTCGGGAGGGATCGGGTAGGCAGCGCCGGGATTGCTGCGTGTGTAGACGTGCAAGCCACCGGGGCGGGCTTGGATGAATCGAATCGACTGCTGCCCGGCAATCTCTACCGCATAGCAGGCGTCGCCGGCGAAGTAGTTGCGGCGCAGGTCTACATGCAGCAGGTCGCCCGGCTCATAGCGCGGGGAGTTGAGGCTGTCCTTCACCTCTACCAAGCCCCAGCGCGCGGTGTCAGAAAAGTCCGGCAGGGGCACGGGGGTATGCCCGATTGCGGCCGGCATCGGTTGGTGTACGATGGGCGTCATGGTCTCGTTCCTGGTAAGGGTTCGATGGCTTTCACGGCTCACTCCGGCTGCAACCGGGTGGGCCGTTTCTATTTCTGGGCACCTAGTCATGGCTTGCCCCTTAGGCGGCAGCTTCTTTCTCGCGGGCCTCGATGTACTCGCGCAGCGCGCGGGCCGAGACCATGCGGCGCTTCCCGACTTTGAAGGTGCAGAGCAGACCTGCGGCCATTGCTCGATAGAGGGCATTGCGGTTCAGGCCGGTAACGGCGCAGGCCTCGTCGGTGGTGTAGCTGAGGCGTTCGTGCTGGTCGTTCATCTTCGCTCCATGTATGGACCAATGTGGTCCGTTGAGCGCAGTGGACCACAATGGTCCCTTGCGGTCAAGGACCAATTTGGTCCAACATTCCGGCCATGAGCAACCAAGACGTTCAGTTCAAACTGCGGCTTCCAGCGCCGTTGAAAAAGCAGCTGGAAGACGCCGCCGAGCGTGCAGGGCGGTCCGTGTCCGCCGAGCTCGTCCACCGACTGGAACAGTCATTTAAACCTAGCCGGCTAGAGCCGCCTGGCACCCTCGGCATTCGGGCCGGGATCGCTGCTCAGCGTGAGGTGTATCAGGCGTCTGTCGAAATGCTGACGCGTGCCGTGCAGCATATGGAGGCGCAGCTGCAACTTGGCAGTGATGAGCCGTATCCAGGTCAGGCGAGCGGGAAGACTCTCAAGCAGTCTCTCGCCGATACGAAAGATGCGCTGAAGGTATTCAACCGCAAAATGGAGGTTGCTGCTCTGCTGCTTTCTGAGCTGGCTGTCGGGGAGGCGTGTGGCGCCGAGATCGACGTGGACGAGTTCCGAGAGCGTGCAATTCGTGCCGGCGTGCTCTAGTTGGGGGCTCTGCAAACCTCATCTTTGAGGTTTGCAAGCAGGTTACTGATTTCAAAGCACCGCTCAAAATTGAGCCGTGCTAAAGGAACTGCACCTGCGCCAGCTTGTCGCGCGCTGCGCCCTGCACCAGATGGCCATAGTGCTTCTCGATCATCGCCAGCGACGTGCCGGCCAGCTTCGCCACGGTCAGCAGGTCCATTCCGCCCACGATGGCGTCTGTGATCCAGCAGTGGCGCAGCGTGTAGAGCGTCACTCCGGCAGGTAGCCCAGCGCGCGCTGCGGCATCCCGAACGAGCTCGCTCCAGTCGGTGGGCGTCCACACCTTCTTCCCGTCCTGGGTGAACAAGTGCGCCTTGGGTAGCTTCCCCTTGGCCAGCCGGTCGAACAGCGCAGTGGCAGCGGGGGAGAGCGGTATCTTGCGGTCGTGGTCCTTGCTGCGGAACCTCACGCTGGCGGTGCGGCCGTCATAGTCCGAGCGCAGACACAGCGACGGATCGCCCGGCCTGCAGCCCGTCAGCGCCACGCACTCGATCACGTCGCGCACGGGGCCCTCAGCGGCCTCCAGCAGCGCGCGGCGCTGCGTCCGCTCCAAGTACAGTCCACGGCGCTGGCTGGCGTCCTTGAGCGGCTTCACGGCGTTCCATTCGAATGCGAGGTCAGGGGAGACCTTGCGGCGCGCCACGGCGTGGTTCAGAGCGGCTACCAGCGTCGTGCGAATACGGTTGATGCTGGACCGCGCCAAGGGCTTCGGCACCGGTGGGCGGCCGCGTTTCACCGGCAGGGGCGGGAGGTCGCCTTTCTCAACGCGATCGCGCCAGGCCTCAATGTGATCCTGATGGAGATCCTTGAGGCGGATCTTGCCCAGCTTGTCGCCGTAGAGGCAACGCTCAAACCGGCGCCTGGCGTCATCCGATGCAGTCTTGCGTCCGTCCTTCTCCAGGGCGGTCACGTAGTCGCGGCAGGCGTCGGACACCGTGATGTCCGCCTTGGGCTTGCTCACAGCCACCGGGGCGCCGTGCTGGGAGGCTTCCGATAGTGCAGCCAGTGCCGCAGCGCGCGCGCCGGCCAGCGTCATCACCGGGTGCTTGCCGAGCGTTCGCCGTTTTCCACGGCCCCACGTCACGATGTAGGACTTCACGCCCGAGGGCTGCACGCGCAGCAGCAGGCCCTTCATGTCGCTGTCGCTGATCTCGTAGGGCTTCTCGCTGGGCTTGGCCAGCTCCACGGCGCGGATCGTCAGCTTGGTTCCCATGTCCCGTAAGTGCGTCGTAAGTGCAAATTGCAGTGTGCGGCCAAATTCAGTGGGACGCAACGACACGGAGAATCAAGGGATTTCGGGCGTATCCCTTGTGCACCAAGGGCCTGTCTCGTCCTTCACACGGCAAGGGTCACAGGTTCGATCCCTGTACCGCCCACCATGTTGCAGAACGAAAAAAGCCTCCAGCGATGGGGGCTTTTTTGTTGCCTGCGATTTACCCGGGCTTGTTTGCCACCGCTGTGATCGCATCGCCCAGACCCGTCTGCGCGGCATGCGCGATCTGGCGCGCGGCCAGCAGCAGACCATTTCGATGGAAGTCGCCGATCTGCCCGTCGGTACTTCCGTCCACGCGTGCGCGCTCTGCCGCGTGCAGAAGATCGAGTACGGCGGTCAGTGCGGACAGTGAACGGCCGAGGGAGGCGAGGGTCTGTGCGTTGAGCATCTGCGTGGTGCACGGCTGGCCGTCTTCGCCATCTCCCCTGCGGATCGCATCCAGGAAGGTGAAGAACATCGGCTGCGCGGGAGGGAACTGCTGCTCCTTCAGTGCGCACTCGATCTCGCGTGCGAGGTCTTCGGGAACGTTGCTGGCGATGTCGCCGATCAGGGCATGCAGGCGCGGGAAGAGGAAGGTGTTGTTGGTCATGGCGGAACCCTCACTGGCATAGAGCCACCTTCCAAAGAGAAGGTGGCGGACGGTGCGGGTTGGCGTACCAAGGCAGAAAGGCTCACAGGGAGAAAAGGCCTGGCGGATCCTGCGATCCCCACGCACCGCCCGCCATTGAAGGCAGTCGTGCATTCTCTTTGCTGCGATTGAAATCGCAACTTCCTGTGAGCCTGTTCGTTTATTCGAGACGCCAATCCCGACCAAGGCGTCTTGCCTCGGCGTGGCGATCATCAAGCCAAGCAATCACATCGGTCTGTAAGGAAAGTTCTCAACTTTCCCTAGGCAGGCCAGACGTTTTCGGTTGTGTGTCGTCCGACAACCGCGAGTAGTGCCGCCCATCACTGATGGCGCATATCGCCGCCCATGCCGACCGTGCACATGACGACTCCAGAGCGGCGCCACGATGGCAATTCCGTCACCTGGCGCACGCGGGCGGGACCATGCCACGAATGAAAGCAGAGGGTTCCATCCGTGCGCTGTCCCGCCAGCCTCGGCGGGCGTAATCTCGGCCCATTGCCGCGCCCCCTCCCATCCCTGGAGTGCCACCATGCCGCTCGCCCGTATCGATCTTCGCAAAGGTAAATCCGTCGAGTATCGCCAGCGTGTCGGCGAAGCGATCTACCAGGCCATGCGCGCCGTCGGCGTGCCGGAAAACGATCGCTTCCAGATCTTCCAGGAGCACGACGCCGGCACGCTGGTGTACGACCCGGGTTACCTGGGCATCGCTCGCACCGATGATTTCATCTGCATCCAGATCACCTGGAACGAAGGGCGCACGCTGGAGCAGAAGAAGGCGCTGTATGCCGGTATTGCCGATGGACTGCACGCGGCGGTGGGTATTCGCCGCGAGGATGTGTTCATCAACCTGGTGGAAGTGAAGCGGGAGAACTGGTCGTTCGGTAATGGCCAAGCGCAGTACGTGAGTTGATGCGCGAAGAGCATCCACGCATGGCGTGGATCTACTGTGGATCCGTCATGTGGTCGGTGCCAGAACCCTGCGTCACCGTGTCGCAGGGACCAAACCCTGAACGTGGTCCAAGGTTGGCCCCGGGCTCGTAGAATGGCTGGGTGCGCCGCTCCGTTCTCCACCGCCGGTTCCAGACCCTGGCATGGCTTGCCATGCTGTTGGTGCTGCTCGCGCCTCTGGTGAGCCGCTGGCTGGTACATGGGCACGTTGTTGCGTCTGCCGCACCGGTGGCGGTCATGGATCACGCCCTGCACGCGCAGCACGCGATGGAAGGGCATCACGACCACCACGCGATGGCAATGCAGCATGGCGAAGCGACACCGAAGCCGCCGGCCGATCCACACGCCGACCACGAGATGGGCGTGGACTGCGATTACTGCCTGATTGCCGCACGACTGATCACCCTGCTGGTGGCGGCGCTGCTGTTGATGATTCTGCTGGCACCGGTGTGCCGCGCGCTGCGCGGTTCGGTGCAGACGTTGCCGCAGCGGATCTGCGGCACGTTGGGTGCGCGCGGGCCACCGGTGCTGCTGGCCGTCTGAGCGCTTTGCGCACGCGCTGATTGATTTTCCCGGGTTGCCAGGCGTGGCCTGGCACTACCGCGTGCGCCTTTCTTTCTGCTGCCTCGCAGTGCGGGGCGGCCTTGCATGCTGTGAACACATGAAAATCACCCCCAACTTCGCCCCGCTGCGCTGGGCGATGCTGCCTGCGTTGTGCGCATCCTTCCTGCAGGCGACGCCTGCGCTTGCTGCAGATGCCGTGCTGCCGACAACCCTGGATACCGTCCGCGTGGTCGATACCCGCAGCGGTTCGCTGTCCTCCACCGCCAATACCGGTTCGGCGCTCGGGCTGAGCGTGCTGCAGACGCCGGCCAGCCTGACGGTGATTTCACGCGAGCAGCTGGAGCAGCGCGGCGATTCCAATCTCAACGACGCGATCACCCGCGCTGGCGCGATCAGTGCCATGCCCCATCCGGGCAACGGCCTGAGTGCGCTGTCCAGTCGTGGCTTCACCGATGGCGCCTCGGTGATGCGCCTGTACGACGGCCTGCGCCAGTACGGTGGTGTGGGCATCACCTTTCCGTTCGATACCTGGTCGATCGAGCGCATCGAGGTGCTGCGCGGGCCGGCCTCGGTCATCCACGGCGATGGCGCCATCGGCGGCGTGGTCAACATCGTGCCGAAGAAGCCTTCGCGCGGCGCCATCGAGAACGAGGTCAGCGTAACCCTGGGCAGTGAGGACACTGCGCGCCTGGGCTTCGGCAGCGGTGGCGCACTTACGCCCGTGTTGGCCTACCGCGTGGATGTCAGCGGCAACTACAGCAGCGGGTGGGTCGATCGCGGCCAGAACGGCGATGCCACGTTCTCTGCTGCGCTGCTATGGCAGCCACGGACGAACCTGCAGTTCACGCTGACCCATGCGCAGGGCTACCAGAAGCCGATGCGCTACTTCGGTACGCCATTGATCGATGGGCGGCAGCTGGACGCGCTGCGCCACGAGAACTACAACGTGGCCGACAGCGTGATCCGTTTCCGCGACCGCTGGACCCAGCTCGATGCGGCCTGGACGCCGAACGACACCGTGGAATGGCGCGCGCGCGTCTACCAGATCGACAGCCAGCGTGACTGGCGCAATGCCGAGGCCTATGTCTACAACGGGCGCACCGGCCTGATCGACCGTTCCGGCAACACCCAGATCACCCACAACCAGGACCAGACCGGACTGACTTCCACGCTGCGCCTGCTGGGCAATGCGGGTGGGCTGCCGAACAGTTTCGCCGTCGGTTTCGATGCCAACCGTGCGCATTTCAAGCACACCAACAACACCTATGCGGGCAGCTCGGGGCCGGTGGATCCTTTCAACCCGGTGCCCGGTGGGTTCAGCAGCGATGCCCCCAACCTGCCGCGCTACCGCAACAGCGCCGAACAGGTCGCGTTGTTCGTGGAAGACCGGCTGGAACTGAGCGAGCGCTGGTCGGTGCTCGCGGGCTTGCGCCACGATCGCGCCACGATCGACCGCAATGACCTGGTCAGCGGCCAGCGTGCGTTCTCCAGGACCTACAACAGCACCGGGTGGCGCGCGGGCACGATCTTTGCGCTGCAACCAACATTGACCCTCTATGCGCAGTACTCGCAGGCGGCCGACCCGGTCAGTGGCCTGTTGATGATCAGCCCGGCCAATGGCGTGTTTGATCTGGCCACGGGCAAGCAGGTCGAGGTTGGCATGAAGCAGGCCTTTGACGGAGGCGAGTGGACGCTGGCGGCCTATCGCATCCGCAAGACCGGCCTGCTCAGCCGTGACCCGTTGCAGCCCGACCGGCGGGTGCAGGTGGGGGCACAGACCTCAAAGGGAATCGAAGCTTCGTTGAACTGGAACTTCGCTCCACAGTGGTCGCTGGATGCCAACGCGACCGTGCTCAAGGCCGGGTTCGAGGATTTCCTGGAAGCCACCGGCACGCCGGCGGTGATCGTCTCGCGTGATGGCAACGTGCCGCCGAACGTGGCCGAGCGCCTGGCCAACGTCTGGTTGAGCTGGCAGTTCCAGCCCGACTGGAGCGTGGCCAGTGGCGTGCGTTACGTGGGCAAGCGCTATGCCGACAACGCCAACACGCTGCAGCTTCCGGGTTACGCCACCACCGACCTGGCCCTGACCTGGCAGGCCGCGCCGCGCACACGGCTGACCGCGCGCGTGTTCAACGTGTTCGACAAGGCGTACTACGCCACGGCGTACTACACCAGCACGCAGTGGTTGCTGGGCGCAGACCGGCGCGTCGAGTTCAGCGTCGACCATCGCTTCTGAGGACGCACGTCATGTCGTTGCGATCCACCGCCAAACGCTGGACCTACCTGACGCATCGCTGGCTGGGCATCGGCGGGTGCCTGCTGATGTTGCTGTGGTTCGTCAGCGGCATGGTGATGCTGTTCGTCGGCTACCCGAAGCTGACGCCAGCGGAGCGGTTGGCCGCGCTGCCCGCATTGGTCGACGCGCGCGGCTGGCAGGCACTTTCCGTGTTGCCGGAAGCCGTTCGACAGGGGCCTGAGCGGGTCGTGTTGACGACGCTGCGTGGCGAGCCCGCCTACGTGGTGCGCTCCGGCGCGAACGTGGGCGCGTGGTCGGCGCTTACCGGACAGGCATTGCCGCCGGTATCGGCGCAGTTGGCCGAGGTTTCCGCCGCGCAGTTCGCCGGCGGCCCTGCCTTCGTTGGCGCCATGCCGCTGGACGAAGACCGCTGGACGCATTCGCGCGCGCTGGATCCGCATCGACCGCTGTACCGCGTCGGCGTCGGTGGTGCACAGCCCGGAGATGTCTACGTGTCCTCGCGGACCGGCGAAGTCGTGCTGGATGCGCCGCGTCTGCAGCAGCGCTGGAACTATGTGGGTGCGTGGTTGCACTGGCTGTACTTCCTGCGCATGCAGTCGGTGGACCCGGTATGGACCTGGACGGTGATCGTGCTGTCGGCGCTGTGCACCGTGGCCGCGATCAGCGGGGTCGTGGTCGGCATCTGGCGCTGGCGGTTTCGCGGACAGTACCGGTCGGGGTCGAAGACGCCGTACCAGGAGCCGTGGATGCGCTGGCATCACCTGATCGGCTTGATGGCGAGTGCATTCGTGTTCACCTGGATCTTCAGTGGATTGATGTCGATGAATCCGCTGGGAGTGTTCAGCAGCACGGGCGTGGTGATCGACACCGCGCACTATCGAGGTGGCGTGGTGACGGGGGAGGGCGCACTGGCCGAGCCCGGCCGGCTGCTGGCTGCATCGACGGACGTTGGCTTCGTGCCGGTGGAGATCCAGTGGCGACGTATCGGTGGCGAACTGTTCGCCGTGCTGCTGGACGGGCAGGGCGATACCCGCATCGTGTCGGCCGTCGAAGGGCGCCTGCGTGTCGCACGGCTGCTGCCGGAGGCATGGCTGAAGCAGAAGGTGCAGGCGATGTCCGCTGCGCCGATTCAGGGTTTCACGATCCGGCATGCGCCGGATGCGTACTTCTATGCGCGCGCGCCGGAGGCCATGAACGGTGCGGCGGTGCGGCGCTTCCCGGTGGCGGTGGCGTGGTTCGGCGATGCCGAGGCCACGCGCGTTTACATCGATCTGGCGACCGGCGATCCGCTGTTGACGATGGGGCATCGCGAGCGGGCCGGGCGCTGGCTGTTCTCTTTCCTGCACAGCTGGGACCTGCCTGCCGCGCTGCGTCAGCAGAACACGCGGCTGGGCGTGCTGCTGTTGCTGAGCGTGGCTGGCACGGCACTGTGTACCACCGCTGCGGTGATCGGTTACCGGCGTCTGCGGATGAAGGTGCGGCGTCGGCGGCCGTAGCACCCTGACGTTGGCCTGGCGCGTATGAGACTATCGGGAGTTCCTGGCCATGAAGGCTGCGGCCCGATGTCGATGGCCAGGGAAGTGCAGGGGCTCAATGCTTGCAAGGGTGCAACGGTAGTCCCTGGATAGGATTTCCACACAACGTAAATGGAGCAAGGATGAATTACGTTTCGATGGGTGTTCTCGCAATTGGAATTGCAGCGGCGTCTTCAAGCGTTCAGGCCAAATCGTTGCCGCGCCTGTACAGCTTTCCAACCACAACGACCGCGTCTGTTTCCAATGCGCTGCCGGCACCGGGGCAGGTGATCCAGTTGTCTGCGCAGGTCGATGGCCAGGCACTCGGGCTGTATCACATTCCAGGCAATGAGCAGATCGGCGGCTTCGTCGAATTCAAGGTCAATGGCCAAGCGGTGGGCAAGGTGCAGGTCAGTACCGTCAACACGCCGTTCCTCGGTACGGTTTCCGACCTGGACAAGGGGTGCTGGGATGCCATCCGTGACGTCCAGGCCTGTACGCACAAGTACGCCTACGGCCGTCCGGCCAGGGTTGCGATCAACTACACCGTTCCGGCAGGCTTCACTACCGCGTCGATCACGGCGACGTTCAGTGGCGATGGTCAGTTCACGCAAGGGTCGGTGTCGGCGCCCGTCAACCTGCGCAACATTCCGACCTTTGGTGAGATCCGCGGCATGGGCAACAAGTGCCTGGATGCCGAGGGCGCCAACACCGCGCCAGGCACGGCCATCCAGGTGTGGGATTGCACACCGGGCACCGCGCAGCAGCTTTGGACCGTGAAGCCCAATACGTCGACCATCACGGGCGTGCCCAGCAATCGCGTGCTTGACATCGTGGGCTATGGCACAAGCAACGGAAGCCGGATCCAGCTCTACGACGCCCATGGTGACTGGAATCAGTCGTGGAAGTTCACCAACACATCCATCGTCGGCGTGGCCAACAAGGTGCTGGATGCCATTGGTGCGTCCAGCGCCAACGGCACCAAGATCCAGCTGTACAGCAATGCGCTGACCAGCAACCAGAAGTGGGAGTTCAATCCCGCCAACGGCTCGATTGTCGGTGTCGGTGGCAAGTGCCTGGATGTTGAAGGGGCCAATTCTGCGGATGGCACCCGCGTCCAGTTGTGGGACTGCACGGGCGTGCCGCAGCAGCGCTTCGAACTGGGCGCGGACGGGTCCATCCGTGGGCTGGGCGGCAAATGCCTGGAAGCGGCTGACGGTGCGAGCCACGATGGGAATCCGATCCGCATGTGGTCCTGCAATGGTGGCGCGCACCAGTCCTGGCGGCTGGTAGGCGAGATCCGCAACCCGCAGACCAACATGTGCCTGGATGACCCGGGCATGGGTAATGCCAATGGCTCGAAGGTGCACATGTGGATGTGCCAGGGCACAGAGAACCAGCGCTGGGAATTCTCCTCCTACTGAGTTTTCGGCCCGATGCAGTGTTGTGGAACCGTGCGCCTTCGCGCGCACGGTTCTTTGCAGGGACAGGTCAACGGCCTGCCATGCAGGTCTACATCCGCAGCCAGCGCGTCGACACTGCCACCAGCAACAGTGCCATCGCCACGCCGTCAAAGGCGGCGATGAGGCCGAAGTGATTGGCGGCGAAACCGATCAGCGCCGGGCCGGCAAGAATGCCGGCAAAGCCGAGGGTGGACACGGCGGTGATGGCGATCGCCTGCGGCATCCGGTTCTGGCTGCCAGCCAGCGAGAACAGCGCCGGTGCGATGTTGGCGCAGCCCAGGCCGACCAGCACATAGCCGACCAACGACACCTGCCATGGCGTGACCAGGGTGAGCACCAGCACGCCGGCGCAGGCCAGCAGCGCACCGGCCACGATCGCCTTCTGCCGGCCGATGCGCTCCACCAGGCTGTCACCGAACAGGCGCGCCCCTGTCATGGTCAGGGTGAAGGTCACGTAGCCGATGCCGGCATGGCTGGCATCGACCTGGCGGATGTCGGTGAGGAACACCGCGCTCCAGTCCAGCATCGCGCCCTCGGCCAGGAACGCGATGAAGGCCAGCACGCCGATGAACATGACGATGCCACGTGGCCAGGCCAGCAACGGCATGTCGTGCGCGATGCGCTCGCTGCGCCAGTGGCGTGCCGACAGCAGCGCGACCACCGCCATCATCAACACGCCCGGCAGCACCGCAGCAACCGGCGCCATGCGTGCGCTCAGCAACAGGGTCATGGTCGCCGCGCCGAGGAATCCCCCGATGCTGAAGAACGCGTGGAAGCCGGACATCATCACCCGCTGCGCTTCGCGTTCCACCACCACGGCCTGTACGTTCATCGTGCAATCCATCGCGCCTACGCCGGCACCGAATACGAACAGCACCAGGCCCAGCAACCACGCCGAGTCGGCCAGCGCCAGGCCGGGCACCGTCGCGCAGATGATCAGCGTGGTAGCCAGCATTACCCGGCGGCAGCCCAGCCGTGCGGCCAGCACGCCCGACAGCGGCATGGCCAGCAGCGAGCCCGCGCCCAGGCACAGCAGCACCAGCCCGAGTGTTGCATCGTTGATGGCGGTGCGCGTCTTGGCGAAGGGCACCAGCGTGGCCCACAGCGCGGTAGCGAAGCCGGGAATGAAGAATGCAGCGCGGGTCGCGTGCTGTTGGGCACGCGGTCGGTTGACGAGGGACATGGGCGATCCGGTCAGGGAGGTGTTGGATGCACGGTGATGCCGGCGGCGCGGAAGCGGGCGGCCAGGGCAGGCGGTGCAGACGTGGTCAGTACCAGGTCGTCGATGTCATCCAGGCTGGCGATCTGCCAGTTGCCTCGCGCGCCCAGTTTTTCGCTGGTGGCAGCGACGATGATGCGGCTGCTGCAGGCGACCATCGCGCGCTTGAGCGTGGCCTCCTCGGCATCCATCGCCCACACGCCGGTGTCCACGTCCACGGCGCAGGGGCCGGGCAGATAGACATCCGCGCGCAGGCGCTGCACCTGGGCCAGCGCCTCGGCGCCAACCGCGCCGCCGCCGGCAGCCAGTCGCCCACCGATCAGCTGTACGGTGGTGCCCTCCCGCCACGCTGCGGCGGTGGCGATCTGCGGCGCGTTGGTGATCACCGTCAGCCCCAGCGCGCCCGGCAATTGCTGGGCAATGGCCAGGTTGGTCGAGCCGGCATCGATCAGCAGGACCTGGCCGGGCTGCAGCAGCGTACAGACACGGGCGGCCAGCTCGTCCTTGCCGGTGCGGTCCTGGGTCATCCGTTCGCGCAGTGGCACGGCTTTCGGGGCTGGCAGCACCGCACCCCCATAGACGCGCTGGCACAGGCCCTGGGCAGCCAGTTCACGCAGATCCCGGCGGATCGAATCTTCGGAAACCGCGTAACGGCGGGCCAGTTCGGCGGCGACCACGCGTCCCTGCTGGCGCAACTCCTGCAGGATCAACTGGGTACGTTCGGCGGGTAGTGTCGGGTCGGAGGTCATGCCTGAAGTGTGCACAATCATGCATCAACGTGCAAGATCGGGTATTGGCGGTGGCGCGTAAGGGTGGGATGTACACACTTCGGCTGCAGCGCTGGTGAATCCCACGCGAGCGCGTCCTGCCCATCGCCTTTCCAGCGCGGCATCATGGCAAGGCACCCGGCACGGAACCCTGCATGCCCTCCACTGTTCACCATAAGCTGCGCATCGGCGCCGATCAGTTCACCGGCCAGAAGGTGGTCGACCAGCAGTTCCTGGAATGCGATTTCTCCGGCGCTGACCTCACCGCCACCGAGTTCGTGAACTGCGTTTTCTACGATGCCGACACGCGCACCGGGTGCCGTTTCAGTGGTGCCACGTTGAAGGAAGCCAGCTTCTGCCAGTGCGACATCAGCATGTGCAATTTCAACTTCATCAAGGCGCTGGGGCTGGAAATCAGCGAATGCCGCGCACAGGGTGCCGATTTCAGCAACGCCAGTTTCATGAACCAGATCACCACGCGCAGCTGGTTCTGCAGTGCCTTCATCAAGAAGAGCAACCTGCGCTATGCCAACTTCTCGCGGGTGACGCTGGAGAAGTGCGAGCTGTGGGAGAACCGCTGGGACGGTGCCAACGTGAGCGGCGCCAGTTTTGCAGGGTCGGACCTGTCCGGCGGCCAGTTCGATGGCGTCGACTGGAATTCCGCCAACTTCACCGATTGCGACCTGACCAACTCCGAACTGGGCGAACTGGACCTGCGCAGCACCAACCTGCGTGGCGCCACGCTCGATGTGCAGCAGGTCGCGCTGCTGATGCAGCGGATCGGCATCACCGTGGTGCCATGAGCGTGCGTCGCGGCGCTATGCCGGTGTGGCCGGCGCATGTGCCACCCAGCCCCTGAAGCTGAAGCCGGCGTAGAACAGTTCCACGTTCTCGAAGCCGGCCTCCTGCAGCAGCGCCACTTCCTGTTCGGGTGAGAGCAGCGGCAGGCGCTCGGCGATCGCCTCGATCGCGCGCTGTGTATCGGCACGTGGAATGCCGGAAGCCTCGGCGAACGCGGCGTAGCGCTGCAGCCAGCGATGCTTGCCGGCCGCGTCCTGCGGCACGCTGTGGTGCGCCACCACCAACGGCGCACCTGCGCGCAGCCGTTGCCGCAGTTCGCGCAGGGTGTGCAGGCGCTGTTCAACGGTGAGGAAGTGCAGGGTCAGCAGGCAGGTGGCGCCGTCGAAGACGGTGCGCGGGGCATCGTCGATGTAGCCTTCCAGCAGCGTCACCTGGGCCATCAACGGCCCCAGGGTCTGTTCGGCCAGCGCGAGCATTGGCGCGGCAGGATCGACGCCGAGCATCCGCCATTGCGGGTGCGCTTCTGCGAAGGCCTTGAGTTCCAGACCGCCGCCTGCGCCGAGCACCAGCACCTGGCCGTCATCGGGTACGTGTTCGGCCAGCAGCAGGTGGCTCATCTGCTGCAGTCCGAGGAAACCGGGTACCTGCCGAAGCGGGCCCTCCGCGTAGCGGGCCACGGCATGGGGATCGGAGAAGGACATCGGAAGGATTCCTGCGGCAATGGCGAACATCCACTTTACCGTGCTCGGCAAGTGTCGATTGCACAGTGGCTCGCCTTTGCTTAAGGTCTGCGCCTGCATGCATTCAAGAGATCGGGAATGGACCCTCGCAGCCCCGCGATGCCATCGGCGGAAGCCTTCGAACTGGCGCTGACAATGCTGGGACGGGAGGGCGTGGATGAGGAGCAGGCCGAGCGGGCGCTGCTCGCGCTCGGCAGCGAACACTGGCAGATGCGCCGCCTGCTGGTGTGGTTGCCTGAAGCCTTCGCCATGGCGCTGATCGGTCATATGGAACTGGGCGTGCAGCTGCCCGGTACCTTCACCGCCTCCGACGCACAGGGCGACCTGCATGAACTGCCGCTCGACCGTGAGCCTGTATTCGCTGCCGGTCTCCAGCGCGCCCTCGTCATGTACCACGAAGGGCCACGCGCCGCGTTCCGGGCGATCTGCCAGCGCAGTTCGTCGCTCAACGCGATCGACAACGCCTTGAATACCGGCGCCGATCTGCAGGGCGCCGCGCTTTCGGGTCCGGAGCTTCTGGACATCCCGGCAGAGACCTACCTCGCCCATTGAGCCCGGGGTTTTCAGAGCGCGGGCTTCATCCCGTCTGCTTCCAGGCGATACAGGCCGGTCAATCGCCAGTCATCGTGTACGCGCTGCAGCCGGTACTCATGGATGCGGACGCTTGAGCGACGCTGTTGCGCGGTACGTATGGACGCTGCGTCGCCGAGGATATGCACGGCCAGGACCTGTTCCATTTCCGGATCATGCGCTGACTCGACGCTGGGCCGGCGCATGACAGTGCGAGAGGTGCCCGGCAGGGCATAGTGCTCCACCAGCTTCGCGTACGACGCATCGGCCAATGCCTGGCCGCGCGATGGGCCATGCTCTGCCAGCCGTGCAAGCGAGGCCTTGTTCCATTCCAGGAAGTCGGACTGGAAGGCGCGCATGCGTACGACCGGCGTGCTGCCGCCCAGATCCAGCGCGCTGCGTTCGAAAACAAGAAGCGGCAGAACCTCGCCGAACCCCACGTCGCGGCCATAGCGGAAGCTGCGTTCGGCCTGCGGCCTGCCATTGCAAAGCAGTGCGACGCGACCGGTTCTGCTGGAATGAACCATCAAGTGCCGTTGAAAATAGCCCTGTACCGGCTCGGCATCCGTGTTGGACGCCCCCGGCGCGGTGATCTGCAGTTGGCAGTTGCCATCCGTGGGCGCATAGCCAGCGATCTGCAGCGAGCCGTCGGGTGGCCCGAACGTGACGCAACCACTGGCCAGCCCGCAGACCAAGGTGATGCCAATCCATCGACGCATGCGGGCGCTCCTTGCCTGGATGGCTGGCAGGATAACGCACTCGGATGCTTCAGCTGTGCTGCTGCAACGCCTTCCCAAGCACCTGCCAGATCTTCGGGTCCTGGCACTGCGACACATTGAAGCGCACGTAGTCGGCAGCCCGCTGCGACTGGCTGAAGGCATTGCCCGGCGCTACCACCACGCCTTCGCGCAGGCACTGCCTGGCCACCGCCGATGCATCACGGCCATCGGGCAGCTGGCACCACAGAAACAGCCCTGCATCGGGTTGCAGCCATGGCGTAATGCCCAGCTTCTGCACCTGCCGCAGCGTGTGCTTGCGCGCATCGGCCAGGCGCGTGCGCACCGCCTGCATGTGGCGGCGGTAGCCACTGTCGGTCAGTGCGATCTGCATCAGGTGCGCAGCCAGGTGCCCACCGCCGAAGCTGGTGGCCAGCTTCAGATCGGTCAGTGCCTCGATCCAGTCCGGGCGCGCGGCGATGTAGCCGCAGCGCGATGCCGCGGAAATGGTCTTGGAGAAACTGGCGACATGGATCACCCGCGACAATCCATCCAGCGCCGCCAGCCGCGGCGCCGGGCGCAGCTCGAAGTCGGCGAAGATGTCATCTTCGATGATGATCAGTTCGCTGTGTTCGGCCAGGCCCAGCAGGCGGTGTGCCGTGGTCGCCGACAGCACCGCGCCGGTCGGGTTGTGCAGTCCGGCGTTGGTGATGTACAGGCGTGGCGCGTGTTCCTGCAGCGCGCTGGCAAACACCTGCAGGTCCGGCCCGGTGTGCGTGTACGGTATGCCGATGGCCTGCACCTGATGGGCCTTCAACATCGCGTGGTAATTGAAATAGCTCGGGTCGTCGACCAGCACGCAGTCACCGGGCTTCAGCAGGAAGCGGCAGATCAGGTCGACCGCGTGCGTCCCCGATTCGGCCAGCAGCAACTGCTCCATCGACGCGTCGATGCCCAGCGTGGCCGCGCGTCGCTGCAGTGTCTGCCGCAATGCCGGCAGGCCCAGCGGTCCTGCATAGTCCACCAGCTGCGCGGAGTCGGCGCGGGCCATGCGGCGCAGGCCGCGGCGCAGGCCATCGTGGTACAGCCAGTCGCTGGGCATCCAGCCGCAGCCAGGCTTGAGGTGTCCCGGCGGGGTTTCCAGCGATTGCCGTGATACCCACAGCGGGTCCACCGCGCGATCCAGCCGCGGTTCCATTTCCGCCAGCGCCAGTGGTGCCGCCGGGCCAGCCACGTAGAAGCCGGAGCCGGCGCGCGCGGCGATCACGCCTTCGGCGGCCAAGCGTTCGTAGGCCTCGACCACGGTGGACACGGAAACGCCCATCGCCGTGGCCTGCGCGCGCACCGAGGGCAGGCGGCTGCCCGGGCCATCCAGGCGCGAACTGATGCGGGAGCGGACGGCGTGGATGACGCTGTCGATGCGGCTGGGCGGTCGGGACATGCGCGTGACTGTAAGGGGATTGTGGGCAGTACAGTTACTTGTGACTGTACTGGATTGTAGCTGTGTATCGCCCGTGCCCGGTGGCCCAATGACGGGCACGGCCGGCCATTGCCCGGCATTTCTGGAGCAGGGTGTGGAACGGTCGGCAAGCGGGTGGATCAATGGCTTCATCGGTGTGGTGATCTTCGCCGGCTCGTTGCCGGCCACCCGCCTGGCAGTGATGGAGCTGGACGCCAGCTTCGTCACCGCCGCACGCGCCAGCATTGCCGCGTTGCTGGGGCTGGTGCTGCTGCTGGCATTGCGCCAGCCGCGCCCGGTCAGAAGCGATCTGCCCGGTCTGGTGCTGGTCAGCCTGGGCGTGGTGGTGGGCTTCCCGTTGCTGACCGCGCTTGCCCTGCGCCACGCCTCCTCGGCACATACCATCGTGTTCCTGGGCCTGTTGCCGCTGAGCACGGCGGTATTCGGCGTCCTGCGCGGCGGTGACCGGCCACGCCCGGCATTCTGGGTGTTCTCGCTGCTGGGCAGCGCCTGTGTGGTCGGCTACGCCGCGCGCAACGGCATCGAAGCCTCACTGCAGGCCGACCTGTTGATGCTGGCAGCGATCGTGGTGTGCGGACTTGGCTATGCCGAGGGCGGCCGCCTGGCCCGGCATCTGGGTGGCTGGCAGGTAATCAGCTGGGCACTGCTGCTGGCATTGCCGGTGATGCTGCCGCTGATGGTGGCGATGCGTCCGGCCTCGTTCACGGCGGTCGCCGCGTCGGCCTGGTGGGCGCTGGGGTACGTGGCGGTGTTCAGCATGCTGGTCGGTTTCCTGTTCTGGTATCGCGGCCTGGCCCAGGGCGGTATCGCTGCGGTCGGCCAGCTGCAGCTGCTGCAGCCGTTCTTCGGCCTGGCGCTGGCGGCGCTGCTGCTGCACGAGACCGTCAGCGCCGGCATGTTGCTGGTGACCGTGGCAGCGGTGATCTGCGTGGCCGGCGCCCGCCGCTTCAACCGATGACGCGCGATAGCGTCGGCGTATCGTGGCGTGCAGCCAACAGTATTGGCCGGGGCCGGCGCGCCTGGTTGAAGCTGTGCCGATGAAACCCAATTCCAGTATCTCGTTCGAAGACCAGGTGGGCCTGGTAACCGGTGCCGCCGGTGGCCTCGGCCTGGCCTACAGCCGCCTGCTGGCCCAGCGTGGCGCGCACGTGGTGATGCATGACGTGGGCGCCGCGACGGACGGCACGGGTACCGATCCGCAGCGCATCGCCCAAGCGGTGGCAGCACTGCATGCCCAGGGCCTGCCGGTCGAAGCCGCCAGCGGCCCCATCAACCAGCGCAGTGGCTGCCACGCGCTCGTGCAGGACATCCTGCAGCGGCATGGTCGCCTGGACTTCATCATCCACAACGCCGGCTGGGTGGCCTACGCCGGTATTGAAGTGGTGGAAGACGATGCGCTGGAGCAGATGCTGTGCCTGGCGGCGAAGACACCGCTGTGGCTGGCACAGGCGGCATGGCCTGCGATGCGTGCTGCCGGCGGCGGCCGCATCGTGCTGACCACCTCCGATCGCGCGCTGTACCCGCAGTATGCGCAGCGCGGCCTGTGCGGCTACGCGATGGCCAAGCTGGCTGCGCAGGGGCTGGTCAATGTGCTGGCCCTGGAAGGTGCCGAGCACGGCATCGTCGTCAACGCGGTGTCGCCGGTGGCCAAGACCCGCATGTGGGGCATCGACGGGGAACCGGATGAACTGCATCCAGAGGCGGTGGCACCCGGGGTCGCCTTCCTTGCCTCTACGCGGTGCCGGCAGGGTGGCTGGACCCTGCGGGCCAGCAACGGCCAGTTCCATGCATTGCGATTGCAGGAAGCCGAACACGTGGCCTATCCGCGCGACCTGCGTGCGGTGGCAGCGGACAGCATCGAATCGGTGGCCCTGCAGTGGCCGGTCATTGCACGGCCGAGTGTCGACGCGCGCGGTTGAACGCGTACCCTAGGCAGGTCTCCCCCTGCCTGCGATGAAATGATCGATCTGCGCCTGCTCCGCCAGTTCGTGGCGGTGGCCGAAGAACTGCACTTCCATCGCGCTGCTGCACGCCTGCACATGTCGCAGCCACCATTGACGGCGGCGATGCGGCGCCTGGAAGACGAGGTGGGTACCGGGCTGATCGTACGCGGCAACCGCACGCTGGGCCTGACCGCAGCGGGGCAGACGCTGCTGGTGGAGGCGCGTGCAACCCTGCAGCACGCCGAACAGGCGCTGCAGCGCACGCGGGAAGCGGCGGCAGGGCAGACCGGCAGCCTGCGTGTCGGCTACGTCGGCAGCGCACTCTATGGGCGACTGCCGGCACTGATCCGCCTGTTCCGCCATGCGTTTGCGCAGGTGCAGCTGCATCTGCACGAAGCCACCTCGCGGCAGCAGCAACAGTGGCTGCGCGAGGGACGCATCGACCTGGGCATCCTGATTCCGCCGATCATTTCCGCAGAGCTGCATCTGCAGGCGTTCGACCATGATCGACTGGCCATTGCCCTGCCGCGCGCGCATCGGCTGGCCGCACGGCCACGGCTGGATGTCGCCGCGCTGGTGGACGAGCCGTTCGTTTCATGGCCGTCGGCCGAAGGCATCGGCTTCCACGCGCAGGTGCTGGGCCTGTGTACCGCTGCCGGCTTCACGCCGCGGGTCGTGCAGGAAGCACAGGGCATGCACGCAGTGCTGTCGCTGGTGGCCGTGGAAGCGGGCGTGGCGATCGTGCCGGCCAGCATGGCCGGGTTCCGTCCCGAAGAAATCGTCTATCGACCACTGGATGGCGGCAACGCTGCGTTCGAGTTGCAGTTCTGCATGCGCCCGGAATCGCCTGCGCCGGTGCTGCAGAATTTCCTGGCGATGGCAGCGCAACCGGTGTCGTGATTGCCAGCTGAGCATCTGTGCTGCGTGCAGTGGTGCGACGCTGATCGGCGTCGTGCATGCCTGCGGAGTGTGACTCGTCCTGCAGTTCTGCCCTTGGAAATCGCACCTGCGGCAAGCCTGAGGCGCGGGCGCGGACAACCCCTACATACCGCCTCGGCGACAGCACTCAGCATGCCCCCGTCGGCCATCATCGGCCGGCTGGGATTGGCGTCCCACAATCAACTCTGGCACGTGATCGGCAGGCGCACGGATGGCGCCTGCGGATCTCGTGACCCGCTGTCCGTGGTGGGCGATGTGTGGGGATCACAATGATCCGCCGGTCAGTCCCAGAGTTGTCCGGTACGCCAACCCGCATCGCCCGCCGCCCGTTCGTGGTCAGCCACGAGTGCGCTGATGGCGCTTGCCTCGGGGGTGGCAATGCGCGTCGTGCATGGGGAGCGGCGGCGGGCGGTGCATCTGCGCACCTGCGTAACGTGTGGCCAGCACGCCAGCAATGGGGTGCTGGCTGTGCTGCTGCGGCGGTCGCCGGCCGTTGCCGTGCTCAGAACCGATAGCTGATGGTGCCGGTGACCACGCGCGGGTAGCCGGCGAAACAATCGCCGAAGGTGCGGCACGGCGCGTAGTAACGCTTGTCGGTGAGGTTGGTGATGTTCAAGGCCCAGGTCCAGTTGGTCACCTGCACTTCCACCAGCGCATCGGCCAGGGTGTAGCTGGGGGTGATGACGCGGCCGCCGTTGCCCAGCGACACCGTGTTGCCGACATGGCGGACACCCAGGCCGAGTTTCATTCGTGCGGCGTCATCCAGCTGGAAGCCCTTGGATACCCAGGCCGAGGCCAGGTCCTGCGGGGTGTCGTTCAGGCGTTCGCCCACTTCCAGTGCGAAGTTGCTGCGGCTGACTTCGGCTTCGTTGCGCGCGTAAGCCGCAGTGACCGTAAGGTCGTTGGCGAACTGGAACTGGCCCTCCAGCTCCACGCCCTTGGAACGGATCTGGCCGGTCTGGACCACGTTCAGCACGTTGTCCGGGTCGTTGGTCTGGCGGTTGGTCTCGGTGATGCGGTAGGCGGCCAGGGTCAACAGCATGTTGCGGGCCGGTTGCCACTTGATGCCACCTTCGGCCTGGCGTCCGCGCATCGGCTTGAAGGCGTTGCCGAACAGATCCTGGCCGGACACCGGCAGGAACGATTCGCTGTAGCTCAGGTACGGCGATACGCCGCCGCCGACGTCGCCGATCAGTCCGGCACGGTAGGTAGTGGCATCGTCGGTCTGGCTGGGCTGGCCTTCGGTCTTCGAACGAGCATGGTCGCGACGCGCACCCAGCACCAGCGACACGCGATCAGCCCAGCGGATCTGGTCCTGCACATACACGCCCAGTTGGGAAGATTCCTGGTCCGGCTGGCGCTCCCAGCCACGTACCGTCGGGGCGGTCGATACCGGCGCGTAGACGTCGATGGGCGTGCCGGTGGCATCCAGCCGCTGCAGCTGCTCCTTGTACTGGCTGTAGTCCACGCCGGCCAGCAGCAGGTGCTGGAAGGCGCCCGTGGCGAAGTCGAACTGCACCGCGTTGTCGGCGCTGATCACCTGGATGTTCGGCTGCGTGCCGTAGGCGGTGCGGTTGACCACGCGCCGGTCGGCATCGATGAAGGGGTTTTCCGGGTTGCTGTAGCTATCCACATACAACTGCTGCAGGGTGGTCTTGCCGTCGATGTAGCGCACCGCCGAGCGCAGGCTGACCGCATCGTTGAAGCGATGATCGAACAGGGCAGTCAGGCTGTACACGCGCGAATCGATGCGGTCAAAACCGGCATCGCCGATGAAGGTGGTCGGATCCAGGCGGCGACCGGGCGCTGCGTGCAGGGTCGCGGCCAGCGGCAGGAACTGCTGGCTGGAGCCGGTCTTGTCGTGCTGGTAGCTGGCCAGCAGGGTCAACGTACTGCGTTCACCGCGCCAGCTGATCGAGGGTGCCAGATACACGCGGTCGTCCTTGAGGACATCGGTCTGCATGTTCGATTCGCGGACCAGGCCGACCAAACGCCCGGCAATCGTGGCGTCGTCATTCAGCGCACCGCCGATGTCGCCCTGCAGCTGCCGACGATCGAAGCTGCCCAGCTGCAGGCCGACCTCACCGCTGGCGGCGCCGAAGGCCGGGCGCTTGCTCATCGCGTTGATGATGCCGCCGGTGGCGCCCGCTCCGTACAGCACCGATGACGGGCCGCGCAGCACTTCCACCCGTTCCAGGCCGTATACCTCCGGGCGTGCCAGTGGGCTGAAGCCGTAGCTGCGGCGCAGGCCATCCTGGTACTGCACCGGGTCCAGGCCGCGTACCGAACTGGCATCATTGCGGGTGTCCAGGCCCCAGGCGTCAGCGGTGACACCGGCGCTGTAGCGCAGCACTTCCTGCAGGTTGTGTGCGCCGCGATCGGTGAACAGCTGCTGGGTGACCACGCTGATCGCCTGCGGCGTCTCGGTCAGGGCGGTGTCGGTCTTGGTCGCGGTGCTGGCGCGCTCGGCCACCACGGTCACCTTGTCCAGGGTCCGGGCCGCAGTGCCGTCCTGGGCCTGGGCGATGGCCGACGCCAGCAGGGTGGGCAGGAACAGCGCGTACAGCAGCGGGCGGCGCGACGGCAGGGCGGGCATCGTGGGGAATCCGGGAAGGGCGGTGACGGCGGATTATCCGGATGCCCGCTTCCAAATACAAATGATTCCCAAATGCACTTGTCGGTGATGAGTCCGGCTTCAGGGCAGGCCGTCTGCGGCGCCCCGGATGCTCATCCAGGCGCCGCCGCCGGGCGCGCTGCCGGCGCGGACACGGAAGCCGTGCAGCCCGGCAATGGCGGCCACGATCGACAGCCCCAGGCCAAAGCCGGGCCCTTGCCCGGCACTGCTGCTGCCGCGGAAGAAGCGCTGGTAGATCAAGGTGCGGTCCTGCGGCGGGATGCCCGGCCCGTTGTCGATCACATCGATCCGGGGCGCGCCGTGGTCGTCCACCGCGCGCAGCAGGATGCGCCCGTGCGCAGGCGTGAACTGCAGGGCGTTGGACAGCAGGTTGGCCACCGCTTCGAACAGCAGTTCGCGGTCGCCGCGCAGCATGCCGATCTGCGGCGCCACCTGCAGCTGCAGATCCTGTTGTTTCTCTTCGGCCAATGGCAGGTAGAACTGGTGCAGTTCCTGCAGCAGGTCGGCGATGTCGACCTCGTCGAAGGCCGAACGGCGCTGGTGGCTTTCCAGCTCGGACACGCGCAGCAGGGCGGCGAAGCGCGCCATCAGCATGTCGGTCTCCGCCAGCGCCTTGTCCAGCGGGTCCGCATGCGGGTCGTGTTCGTCCAGGCCCACGCGCATGCGGTAGAGGTGTGCACGCAGGCGCGTGAGCGGTGTGCGCAGGTCATGCGCGATGCTGTCGCACACGCCTTTGACCTCGGTCATCAGCTGTTCGATGCGTTCCAGCATGGCATTGACGATGCTCGACAGCCGATCGATCTCATCGCGTCGGTTGGATACCGGCAGGCGTTGCCCGAGGTCGCCGGCAATGATGCGGTTGGTGGCCGCTTCGATCTGCTGGATCCGCTTCAATGGGCGCCGGCGCAGCAGATGCCAGCCCACCAGCCCGGGGATGACGGTCAGTGACACGCCCCACAGCAGTGCATCGAGGATGATGCTGTTGACCGCCATCAGCTTGCCGTTCTGGCGCACGAACACCAGTGTCCGGCCATCCCGGGTCACCACGCCGAGCGCGCTGCCACCGCTCTCGTGGCGGCCATCGACCAGCGTCCAACCCGCTACCTGGTGCGAGTTGCCATCCAGCGGCAGTCCTTCGGGGATGGCCGTCAGCGGGCCCGCCATCGCCACGCCGGCCTTGTCGAACAGCCCGTACGTATATACCTGGTGCAGGTCGAAGCGCTGGCTGTCGCGCAGCGCGTCATCCAGCGCCGGGCCGTCGAAACTCATGAACAGATGGGCGCGCTGCTGCAGGCCGGATTCGGTCAGGTCGTTCAGGTAGTCCGAGATGCGCCAGTACATCACGCCCAGCAGCAGGCTGGACCAGGCCACGAACAGGATGCAGTACAGGCCCAGCAGGCGGCTGCTGGATGAGCGCCAATGGTCAGGATTGCGCGTCGAAGACATAACCGGTTCCACGTACGGTCAGGATCGGCTGCGGCCGGCCGGGTTGTTCGATGCGTTTGCGCACCCGGCCGATATGCACGTCGATCAGGTTGGTGCCCGGGTCGAAGTGGTAGCCCCAGACTTCCTGGAACAACATGGTGCGGGTGACCACCTGGCCTGCATTGCGGACCAGGAATTCCAACAGCTTGAACTCGGTCGGCAGCAGGTTGATCTCCTGGCCGCCACGGCGTACCGAGCGGCTCATCAGGTCCAGTTCCAGGTCGCCGGCGCGCAGCACCTTGTCGCTGGCAGCGGCCTGGCCCTGGCGCCGGATCAGCACTTCCACGCGCGCGGCCATTTCATCGGAGGCGAACGGCTTGGTCAGGTAGTCGTCGCCACCTGCGCGCAGGCCGCGCACGCGTTCATCCACGTCCGACAGCGCACTGATCATCAACACCGGCGTGGCGATGCCTTCATGGCGCAGCGTGGTGACCAGGGCCAGCCCGTCGATGCCGGGCAGCATGCGGTCCAGGGTGATCACCGCGTAGTCGCCTGAACGTGCCAGCGCCAGGCCACTGCTGCCGTCGCTGGCCAGGTCCACCTCGAAGCCGTGGCTGCGCAGCTCGGTGGCGATTTCCTCCGCGGTGACAAGGTCGTCCTCGATGGTGAGTACGCGCGGCATGGGCCACTTTGCAGATTGGGACCTGCGCATCCTCGCAACCACGGGTGTGCACTGCAAATGAAAAATGTTTCATGCGTTTTTCGCTGGATCGCAGCGCGCTGTCTTCTATATTCGGCGCCGAACGCTCCCCCCGCGCGTGGAACCTGCTGCCGATGACCCTTCCGTACTTCTCCCTGCCTGCCGCGGGCTGGCGCCGGCCGCTGCTGGTGCTTGCCCTGGCTACCCTGCTGGCCGGCTGCGGCAAGGACGCACCCAAACCAGGCAAGGCGACGCCGGAAGTGACCGTGCTGACGCTGCAGAACCAGACGCTGGCGCTGCAGCAGGAACTGCCGGGACGCACCATTGCCTCGCAGGAATCGGATGTACGCCCGCAGGTGGACGGGGTGCTGGTGAAGCGCCTGTTCGAGCAGGGGCAGCTGGTGAAGGCCGGGCAGCCCCTGTTCCAGATCGAGCCGGCGCTGTACCAGGCCGCCCTGAACGAGGCGCAGGCCAACCTCAGGACCGCCGAAGCGGCCGCCGTGACCGCTCGCCTGCGGGCGCAGCGGATGCAGGCGCTGGGCAAGGACCAGCTGGCCGCGCGCCAGGACGTGGACGATGCCATCGCCAGTGGCCAGCAGGCGGCTGCGGCCGTGCAGGCTGCGCAGGCAGCGCGCGATACCGCCAGTACGCGGCTGGGTTTTGCCACGGTCACCGCACCGATTGCCGGTCGCATCGGGCGTGCGCTGTTCACCCCGGGGGCGCTGGTGACATCCGCCCAGGCCGATCCGCTGGCGCGGATCCAGCAGGTCGACCCGATGAACGTGGACATCACCCAGTCCAGCAACGAGTACCTGGCGCTGCGTCGCGCCATTGCCGAGGGGGGCGTGCAGGCCAACATCGCGCCGGTGCGGCTGCGCCTGTCCGATGGCACCGACTACCCGCTGCCGGGCACGCTGGAATTTGCCGACATCGATGTGCAGCAGGAGACCGGCAGCATCACCCTGCGCGCGCAGTTCCCCAATCCTGATGGGCAACTGCTGCCGGGCATGTACGTGCGTGCGCAGGTGGGCCAGGGCACGCAGCAGCAGGCGCTGCTGGTACCGCAGTCGGCGGTGGACCGCAGTGCCAAGGGCGAGGCGCAGGCGTGGCTGGTCGACAAGGAGGGCAAGGCGCGGCTGCGCACCTTCCGCACCGCCCGCGCGGTCGGCAACCAGTGGCTGGTGCTTGATGGCATCAGCGCTGGCGAGCAGGTGGTGGTGGCGGGGGCGCAGGGCCTTGCCGACGGCATGCTGGTGCGGATGAAGACGGCGCCCGTGGCTGCGCCGGCCGGAAAGGACTGAGCGCATGCTGCCGCGCTTCTTCATCCACCGCCCTGTATTCGCCTGGGTACTGGCGATCTGCATCATGGCGTTCGGCACGATTGCGGTGACCCAGCTGCCGGTCGAGCAGTACCCGGACATCGCACCGCCGCAGGTCAACATCACCGCCAACTACACCGGCGCGTCTGCACAGACGGTGGAAGACAGCGTCACCCAGGTGATCGAACAGCAGATCAAGGGCATCGACCACCTGCTGTATTTTTCCTCCACCAGTTCGTCTTCGGGACAGGCGCGGATCACGGTCACCTTCGACCAGAGCGCCAACCCCGATATCGCCCAGGTACAGGTGCAGAACAGCGTAAACCAGGCCATCAACCGCCTGCCGCAGGAAGTGCAGCAGCAGGGCGTGACCGTGGCCAAGTCGCAGGGCGACTCGCTGATGGTGGTTTCGCTGTACGACACCAGCCGGCGCATGGAGCGGGTGGACGTTTCCGATTTCCTGGTCAGCAACGTGCAGGACCCGATCAGCCGCATTGCCGGCGTCGGCGAGATCAATGTGTTCGGTTCGGCCTATGCGATGCGGGTGTGGCTGGATCCGCACAAGCTGCGTGCCTACGACCTGATGCCGTCGGATGTGCGCAGCGCGATCCAGGCACAGAACACCCAGGTCACTGCCGGCGAGCTGGGGGCGTTGCCGTCCAGTGCGACGCAGAGCCTCAATGCCACCGTCACCGCGCAGTCGCGCCTGCAGACTCCGGAACAGTTCCGCGCGATCATCCTGCGCACGCTGCCCAGCGGCGCGGCGGTGCACCTGGGCGACGTGGCGCGGGTCGAGATCGGCGCGGAGAATTACCAGACCAGCAGCTTCCTCAACGGCTATCCGGCTGCGGGTTTCTCGGTGACCCTGGCCTCCGGCGCCAACGCGCTGGCCACTGCCGATGCGGTACGCGCCGAGCTTGAACGGCTGCGGCCTACGTTCCCGCCCGGGCTGCAGGTGGCCTATCCACGCGACAGCACGCCGTTCGTACGGGTCTCCATCGAAGGGGTCATCCACACCCTGATCGAGGCGATCGTACTGGTCGTGGTGGTGATGTTCCTGTTCCTGCAGAACCTGCGCGCCACCCTGATTCCTGCGATCACGGTGCCGGTGG
Organism: Stenotrophomonas sp. 2694; assembly: GCF_040548715.1. Taxonomy (NCBI): domain Bacteria; kingdom Pseudomonadati; phylum Pseudomonadota; class Gammaproteobacteria; order Lysobacterales; family Lysobacteraceae; genus Stenotrophomonas; species Stenotrophomonas sp. 2694. Next base: position 28,003 of record NZ_JBEPSG010000021.1, on the reverse strand, counting down.
TGCTGCTGGGTACCTTCGGCGTCCTCGCGGTGGCCGGTTTCACCATCAACACCCTGACGCTGTTTGCGATGGTGCTGGCCATCGGCCTGCTGGTCGATGACGCGATCGTGGTGGTGGAGAACGTGGAACGCATCATCCACGAAGAGCATCTGCCGCCACGCGAGGCAACCGAGAAGTCGATGGGCGAGATTACCGGTGCGCTGATCGGCATCACCGTGGTGCTCGGTGCGGTGTTCCTGCCGATGGCGCTGTTCGGTGGCTCCACCGGCATCATCTACCGGCAGTTCTCGATCACGATTGCATCGGCCATGGCGTTGTCGGCGCTGGTCGCGCTGACCCTGACACCGGCGCTGTGCGCGACCCTGCTCAAGGCCTCGTCGGCGCAGAAGCCACCGGGGCGCTTCTTCGCCGCGTTCAACCGTGGCGTCGAACGCAGCCAGTCGGCCTACCAGGGCAAGCTCGGTGGCGTGGTGTCACGTCCGCGGCGCTGGATGGCGTTCTACCTGCTGCTGGTGATCGCCATGATTGCCTTGTACGCGCGCATGCCCACCGGCTTCCTGCCGGTGGAGGACCAGGGCCAGGTGACCTTCCAGTTCTCCACGCCGGAAGGCACGCCGATGGCGCGCACCGAGGCGCTGGGCGAGCAGATCAGCCGTTACTTCATGGAGCACGAGAAGCAGAACCTGGACGTGGTGTTCGTGGTGGTCGGTCGCAACAACGCCGGTACCGGCCAGAATGCTGGGCAGGGCTTCCTGGCACTCAAGCCCTGGGACGAGCGCAAGGGCGACAACACCGCAGCGGCGATCATCGCGCGCGCCAATGCCTATTTCCGCAAGCTGCCCGATGCCAAGGTCAACGTGCTGGCGCCGCCGGCAGTGCGCGGCCTCGGGCAGTCCAGCGGTTTCGAACTGTGGCTGCAGGACACCAGCGCGGCCGGACGCGTAGCGTTGCAGGCCGCGCAGGAGCAGGTGGTACGCGCGGCCGGCGAAGACGACGGACTGACCTCCGTGCGATTGAACGGGCTGGGCGACAAGGCCGAGCTGCGGCTGGACATCGACCACGCCCAGGCCAGCGCGCTGGGCCTGGCACAGGCCGACATCAATTCCACGCTGTCTGCCGCCTGGGGTGGCAGCTACATCAATGATTTCCTGGATCGCGGCCGGGTCAAGCGTGTGTACATGCAGGGCGACCAGCCTTACCGCAGCGTGCCCGACGACATCGGTCAGTGGTACGTGCGCGGTGGCAACGGTCAGATGGCCTCGTTCGCCAGCTTTGCCAGCAGCCACTGGGCGCGTGGGCCGCAGCTTCAGCAGCGCTTCAACGGCCTGCCGGCGATGCAGATCCAGGGCAGCGCGGCCGACGGGCGCAGCTCGGGTGAAGCGATGCAGCGCATGCAGGCGCTGGTGGCCGATCAACCCGGCTTCGATCTGCAATGGAGCGGGCTGTCCTATCAGGAACAACTGGCCAGCAACCAGACGCTGTACCTGTACGCCGCTTCGATTGCCTTCATCTTCCTGTGCCTGGCCGCGCTCTACGAGAGCTGGACGGTGCCGGTAGCGGTGGTGCTGGTGATTCCGCTGGGCGTGATCGGTACGGTGCTGGCGACCACGGCTGCGGGCTTCGTCAATGACATCTACTTCCAGGTGGGATTGCTGACCACGATTGGATTGTCGGCAAAGAACGCGATCCTGATCGTGGAGTTCGCCGAAGCACGCTACCGCGCCGGCAGTTCAGCGGTGGAAGCGGCACTGCAGGGCGCGCGCCTGCGCCTGCGGCCGATCGTGATGACCTCGCTGGCCTTCGTGGCAGGCGTCATCCCGCTGGCGTTGGCCACCGGCGCCGGCGCGGTCAGCCGGCGTGAAATCGGCATGAGCGTGATCGGCGGCATGCTCTCCGGAACGGTGCTGGCGGTGGTGCTGGTGCCGCTGTTCTTCGTGCTGGTACGGCGGGTGGGCAGGGCGCGGCCGGTGCACTGAGGGCAGGGGCGTCGGCTGTCACCATCCTGCCGCAACGCCATCACCCGGTCTTGGCCCGGGCATCGGTAGGGTTGATCGTCCCCGTCCCCACGGAGACCTGCCATGTGCTTGCTTGACCGACTCTGGCCCTCACGCCCTGCGCTGCCCGCCGCGACGCTGCCGCCTGCAGCGGACCTGCCCGCGCGTCGAACGCCGTTGAAGCGTCCGTTGCGCGTCGGCCGGGTCAGCATGGCCCCGTGGCAGAAGGTCGCGCCGCCGCCCCGGCGCAGCCGCCACTAACCGGTGCGGTCGGCGGGGTGGTTCACCCCGTCATTGACCGGAATCGTTCCCAGCGCGAACGGATCGATGCCTTCCAGGCAGGCCACGTTGTAGCCGTACTGGTCCGGGTTGGAGCGGCGGCGGTGGTGCGTGTAGATGCCACAGACGTCGCAGAAGTAGTGCTCGGCCACGTGGGTGTTGAACTGGTACAGGCGCAGATGGGCCTGGCCACGCACGATATGCAGCCCGTCTTCGGCCACGCTGGCGGCGATGGCTCCGCGGCGCCGGCACATCGAACAGTCGCAGCGGCGCGGGTCGACGATGCCCTCGGGCAGGTCCAGCAGCAGCTCGACGGTGCCGCAATGACAGCTGGCCCGGTGCTGCGCCTGCACGGCGACGCCGGCCACGGTGGTAATGCCCATCCTCGCTCCCTGTATACCCTTGGTGGACGCCAGTATGCGCCCGCCGGCGCCAGCCTGAACCGTCGTAGATGTCGCCGTGAGGCGGCTTGTGGCTAACTATGCCGCCCCGGGACCCCGACAGGATGCCAGTGAAAGCCGCAGGACGATGGATGACAGGATGTGTGATGGTGCTGCTGGCGCTGTGGGTGGCCGGTCTGCTGACCTACCAGATGCCCGGGCCAGGCTGGCTGCGCGTGACCGCGGCGATGCTGTGGCTGCTGGCCGCCGCCTGGGCGGCCTGGCAGGTGGCGCGCGGCCGTGGCACGCGCCGGCTGTGGGCGGCCTTTGCCGGCGCTCTGGCGCTGGCGGGGCTGTGGTGGCTGCTGCTGGCCCCGCGCCAGGACCGCGACTGGGCCGATGACGTGGCGCAGCGCCTGCACGTGGAATCCTTCGATGGCCGCCACGTGGTGCTGGACAACGTGCGCGATTTCACCTGGCGCACCGAGACCGACTACGACGCGCGCTGGGTGCGCCGCAGCTACGACCTGGACCAGCTGCGTTCGGCCGACCTGGTGCTGTCGTACTGGATGGGCCCGGCGATCGCCCACACCCTGGTCTCGTTCGGATTCGAGGACGGGCGCCATCTGGTGTTCTCGCTGGAAATCCGCAAGGAGCGTGGTGAATCGTTCTCGGCACTGGGCGGCTTCTTCCGCAAGTTCGAGATGACGCTGGTCGCGTCCGAAGAAACCGACATCATCCGCACCCGCACCAACGCGCGCGGCGAGGATGTCTACCTGTACCGCCTGCACGGCATGGACCGCAACCAGCTCAAGACCCTGTTTGCTGCCTACATCGACCAGGCGCGCCAGCTTGATGCCACGCCCGGCTTCTACAACACGCTGACCAGCAACTGCACCACGATTGTCTTCGACCTGGCGCGGCATATCGCCCCGCGCCTGCCGCTGGACTACCGGTTGCTGGCCTCGGGCTACCTGGCCGAGTACGCGCAGGAGGTGGGGGCGCTCACGCCTGGCGTGCCGTACGCCGAACTGCATGCCAAGGGCCGCATCACCGAGCGCGCGCTGAAGATGGCACCCGACGATGATTTCTCCACCGTGATCCGCCAGGGCATCCCTGGCACCGAGCAGGACCCGCAGCAATGACCCCGATGATCCTGTTCCGCTGGCAGCGCGCGCTGCCGGCGTTGTTGGCTGCTTTCCTGCTGCTGGGCGGCAGCGGCTGCGCGATGGTCACCGTCAAGCAGGTGGCGTCCAGCGATTACCTGGTCAACAAGCGCGCCGATGTGCTCAACACCGGCAAGCTCAGCCCCGCCTCGCGCGAGACACTGAGTGCGGCCGGGCTGGACGAATCGCAGTGCGAGAAGGACTTCCTGGTCTGCCGCAGCACGCTGTTGATGACCGATGACCTCAACGTCGAACAGCGGTTGTCGACACTGTCCGAGCTGTGGGTGAAGGCCGCTCTGGCATTGACGCCGAAGAAGCAGGCGGCCAACGAACCGCCGATGAGCGATGCGGCGCTGGATGCGTGGCTGGAGGCGGCGCGCTATGGCTATGCCTATCTTTTCTACAGCGGGCGCTCGCCCTCCGATCGCGCGTTCGAGGATCGGCAGACGCAGGTACGCGATTACTACAACTATGCTGCCGAGAAGGCCGCCGTGGTGTTGTTCGCGCGTGCCCGTGCCGCAGCATTGGCCGGCGAGGACTACACCAAGCCGGTGTCGGCGGGCAGCTGGACGCTGGCTTCCGATTTCCAGCGCCTTTCATTGAAGAGCATCCCCAAGCAGCTGGTGCCGGCCGGTACCGTCAGCTTCGTCGGCATGCGCAGCACCTATCGCCGCGACGGTTTCGGCGCCGAGCTGGTGATGGTGATGGACCCGCCGAAGCTGGTGGTGCCTGCCGTCGCCGCGGAAGGGGCCAAGGCCGAAACGGCACAGGCGCAGGCCACCAAGGACGAGCAGGAGGAGGGCGTCCGCCGCGGACGACGCCACCAGCACGATGATTCGGTGCCCGAGTACAGCGAGATGTCCTCGATCAACGTCACGGCATTGCTGCGTTTTGAAGGCAACACGCTGGAAGACGTGATGCGCACCCGCCAGGTGCTGCTGGATGGCTATTCGCCCGAGGCCACCGAGCGCATCACCCTGCATGGCGAAGAGGTGCCGCTGGCGGGCAACTTCACCGCCGCCTACGGTCTGTGGCTGGCGCAGAGCGGATTCGCCACGCAGTCGCTGCGTACCCTGTTCGGCATGAGCGAGGGCATCGGCGAGCCGCACATCTACCTGATGCAGCCATGGGATCCGAACCGCCGCATCATCTTCATGCTGCATGGCCTGGGCAGCAGCCCGGAAGCGTGGGTGAACCTGGCCAACGAGATCATGGGTGACCCCGAACTGCGCCAGCAGTTCCAGGTGTGGCAGGTGTACTACCCGACCAATGCGCCGATCGCGCTGAACCGCTACGAGATCGCCAACGCATTCAACGACACGTTGCAGCACTTCGACCCCAATGGCAGCACGCGCGCCTCGAAGGACATGGTCTACATCGGCCACAGCATGGGTGGCGTGCTGGCGCGCCTGCTGGTCAGCGATTCCGGCGATGTGCTGTGGAACGATCTGCTCGCCAACTACAACCTGAAGGGCGAACGCCTGAAGCGGGTGCAGTCCAAGCTGGGTCCGCTGCTGCACTTCAAGGCCGAACCGAACGTAGAGCGTGCGATCTTCATCGCCGCCCCGCACCAGGGCACGGACATCGCCGGCAACAAGGTCGGCCGCCTCATCGGCCGCCTGGTGCGCCTGCCGCTGACCATCCTCGGCAAGTTCGAGGATGTGTTCCTGGCACTGGCACAGGCCGAGCAGCAGGCGGATGGCACGGCCAAGCCGAAGATTCCCAACAGCATCGACAACCTCAAGGCCAGCGACCCGTTCGTGAAAGCCGCTGCGCAGCTGCCGATCACGCCGGGCCTGAAGTACCACTCCATCATCGCCCAGCGCAAACCGGAACTGCCGGTGGAGAAATCCGACGATGGGCTGGTGCCGTACTGGAGCTCGCACCTGCCGGGCGCGTTGTCGGAGAAGGTGATCATCTCCGGCCACAGCGTGCAGGAGACGCCGCAGGCAGTGCTGGAAGTGCGCCGCATCCTGCACCAGGACATCGATGAAGTGGGTACGGTGGCGAGGCCGTAACGGGACGCTCTCCGGGGCGTCTACACGCGACGTGCGATCACCGTGGCGAACACCGCCAGGCCCAGGGTGATGGCCAGGCACAGGATGTAACCGGTATGCGGGGCGCTTTCCACGAACAGTGCGAACAGCGCGCCGGATACCGCCAGTGCGGTGGTCACCGACAATGCTTCGCTCAACTGCAGGGCCGAGGTGTTCGCACCCTGTTCGTGTGGTGGTGACAGTGACAGCGTCAGCACCGACAGGCTGGCGTAGATCATGCCCATGCCGAAGCCGGTCAGTGTCCAGCCGACCAGGGCGACCGGCAGTGGCACCGCAGTGAACAGCACCGCCAGCGTCGCGCCGATGCCCACGGTCATCAGCGGTGTGCCCACGCGCAGCAGTTGCTGCCGCGACCAGCCGCGCTGCTGGTGACCCTGCAGCCACGAGCCGGTGAACCAGCCCAGCGCGCCCAGGCTCAGCACGGCACCGGCCCAACTGGGTGACAGCCCACGCTCGCGCTGCAGCAGCAGGGGCAGGTAGGCCTCGCAGGCGAAGAACGCGGCAGCGGCCACACCACGCAATGCGATCACACTGGGCAGGCCACGGCGCAGGCGCAGGGTGCCGGCGGGCAACAGGCGATGCACGCAGAACAGCAGCGCCAGCATCGCCACGCTGATGCACAGCAGTGCAGGTACGCCCTGTTGTTGCCCGCCCAGATACAGCAGCAGGGCAGCCAGGGAGGCGCCGCTGGCCCAGCGCACGATGTTGCCGCGGCCATCATCGGCAACATCCGTGGCTGCAGCCTGCATGCGCGCCAGCGCCGGTCGCAGCAGCAGGCCGGCCGGTATCGCCAGCAGCGGCACCGCCAGGAACACCCAGCGCCAGCCAAGATGCTGCACTATCACGCCGCTCAGCGCGGGGCCGATCATCGACGGCACCACCCAACCGGCAGAGAACGCGGCGAAGACCTTCGGCCGCAGATGCTCGGGATAGGTCCGGCCGACCATCACATACAGCGACACCGAAATGGCGCCTGCGCCCAGGCCCTGCAGCAGGCGTCCGGCCACCAGCATGCCCATGCGCAGGGCGAAGCCCGCCAGCAGCAGGCCGAGCACGAAGCAGGCCAGGCCCCACCATAGCGGGCGTGCGGGGCCGTGGCGGTCGGCCCAGCGGCCGGCCAGGGTCATGCCGATCACGCTGGTGGCCAAGGTGCCGCCGAAGGCCAACGCATACAAGCGCAGGCCGTCCAGGGCCTCGGCCACGGTCGGCATTGCTGCGGCCACCGCCAGTGCCTCGAAGGCATGCAGGGAGACCAGGGCGACCATGCCCAGGGTGGTGGCGCGGTAGCGCGCGGACAGGATGGAGGAATCGACCGGATCGGCCGTGGCAGCGGGGGAGGGCATCGGGTTCCTGCGGGGGCGGACGGGCCGCGCTTGTCATCTGGCGGCGATGGTAGCAGCATGCCACCTCAACCAAAGTTGAGGTCAATCGATGCTGGCACAGGACATGAGCGTCGGCGATGTCGCCCGTCGCAGCGGCGTGGCCGTCTCTGCGCTGCATTTTTACGAGCGCAAGGGATTGATCAGCAGCCTGCGCACGTCGGGTAACCAGCGCCGCTACGCCCGCGACGTACTGCGCCGGTTGGCGGTGATCCGTGTGGCGCAACGCGTGGGCATGCCGCTGGAAGCAGTGGCACGTGCGTTCGAGAGCCTGCCGCAGGGGAGGGCGCCGACCAAGGCCGACTGGGCCAAGCTGTCGGCACGCTGGCAGGTGGAGCTGGAGGAACGCATCCACATGCTGCAGCTGCTGCGCGACGAGCTGACCGGCTGCATCGGCTGCGGTTGCCTGTCACTGAAGCGCTGCCGCCTGGCCAACCCGGATGACGTGCTCGGCGAGCGCGGCGACGGCCCGATGCGCTGGGGCTGACCGTGCTGGTGGGTGCCGACCCTGGTCGGCACGCTCGTTACCAGACGGTGATGGTTTCGCCGCTCTGGATGCCTTCCACCGCGCGCTGGAAGGCCAGCGCCGCGCGCTGTGCGGTCACCGCTTCGAAGCCGGGGAAGTAGGGGCCGTAGGCTTCCATCGATTCCACCAGCACGTTCGGGCTGACCACGTTGATGCGCAGCCCGCGCGGCAGCAGTTCCAGCGCCGCCGCCCGCACGAAACCTTCCAGCGCATGGTTGACGGCGGTGGCGTTGGCGCCATCGCGGATCGGCTGCGCGCTGACGATGCCGCTGGTCAGGGTGATCGAGCCGCCAGCGTTGAGATGGTGCTGCGCGGCCAGTGCAAGGCGTACCTGGCCGAGCAGCTTGTCCTGCAGGCCGACGTTGAACTGTTCGGGTGTCATCTGCTGCAACGGGCCGAAATGCAGCTTGCCGGTGGTGGAGATCACCGCATCGACCGGGCCGGTCTGCGCGAACAGCTCGCGCACGCTGGCGTCGTCGGTGAGGTCCACGCGCAGGCTGCCGCTGTGGCGGCCGGCAGCGAGGATGTCGTGCTGCTGGCCCAGGTGGCGGGCCACCGCCTGGCCGAGGGTGCCGCTGGCACCGACGAGAAGAATCTTCATGACAGCTCCTTGCGAGAGGGGATGGACGCAGTCTGCGCCGTCACCGGTTGGTTTGGTAAGTGGCGTATGATTCGCATATTCCTAACCATGGGTTTGCAATGGATACATTGCGCTGCATGCAGGCCTTCGTCGCCGTGGCCGAGCACGGTAGTTTTTCCGCCGCCGCCAGCCACCTGCAGGTGTCGGCGGTGATGGTCGGCAAGTACATCCAGCAGCTGGAAGCGCACCTGGGCGCCGCGCTGCTGCAGCGGAACACCCGTCGCCAACGCCTGACCGAAGCCGGCACTGCCTACCTGGCCGGTTGCCGGCAGGTGCTGGAACAGGTGCAGCAGGCCGAGGCGGACGTGGCCGGGCTGCAGGTGCAGCCACGCGGGCTGTTGCGGGTCAGTGCGCCGACCACCTGGGGCAGCTGCATGCTGGCTCCCGTGTTGAGCGATCTGCTGCGGGCACAGCCGCTGCTGAACATCGAGCTGGACCTGAGCAATCGCCGCATCGACCTGATCGAGGATGGCTTCGATGCAGCCATCCGCGTCGGTCCGCTGCCGTCGCAGGAACTGGTGGCGCGGCCGCTGCCGCCGTATGCGATGAGTCTGTGTGCATCACCGTCGTACCTGCGCCGCCGTGGTACGCCGCGCACGCCCGCCGATCTTGAAGGACATGATTGCCTGAGCCACCTGGCCTGGCGCGGCGGTCACGGTTGGCAGCTGGCCAATGGCGAACAGGTCGATTGGGAAGCGCGGTTGACCAGCAATGACGGTTACGCGCTCCGCGAAGCAGCCGTGGCGGGCGCAGGCCTGGTGCTGCAGCCGACCGCGCTGCTTGCCGGTGAAATCGCAGCGGGACGATTGAAGCCACTGCTGCGCGACTATCTGCCCGAGCCACGGCCGATGCACCTGATCTACCTGCCCGACCGTCGCCCCCGACCGCGGCTGCAGTGTTTCGTTGATTTCGTCATGGCCAGGCTGGGCACGTAGATCCACGCATGCGTGGATGGCGGTGGGTGCCGACCGTTGGTCGGCACACTTGTTTCAATCATTGGCGGCAGACAGTTCCTGCCCACGCACCTGCGCGGCACGCAGTGCCTTTTCCACCAACGCTTCAAACCCACCTGCCTGGAAGCTTTCGATCGCCGCCTGGGTTGTGCCGTTGGGTGAGGTCACCCGGCGCCGCAGTTCGGCTGGGCTTTCACCGGCTTCGTCCAGCATGCGCGAGGCGCCCAGCAGTGTCTGCACCACCAGCGTGCGCGCCGCTTCTGCAGGCAGGCCTTGTGCGATGCCGGCCGCTTCCATTGCTTCGGCCAGCAGGAACACATAGGCCGGGCCACTGCCGGATACGGCGGTGACCGAATCCATCTGCGCTTCGTCGTCGATCCACACCGTGCGTCCCGCGCTGGCCAGCACGCGTTCGGCCTGCGCATGCTGCTGCGCATCCACCGCTGGCGTGGCATACAGGCCGGTGACCCCGGCGCCGAGCAGGGCCGGGGTGTTGGGCATCGCGCGCACCACCGGCAGCGTGCCACCCAACCAGCGCTGCAGCTGCGGGCTGGTGATGCCGGCGGCGATCGAGATCACCAACGGCTCCTGTGCCTGCGCCAACACCTGCAGTGACTGGCAGACCTCGCGCAGCACCTGCGGTTTCACCGCCAGCAGCCACGTGTTGCCCTGCGCCGCCGCAGCGGCCGCGTTGTCGTGGGTCTGCACGCCGAAATCGGCAGCCAGTTTTTCGCGCAGTTCGGCCACCGGTTCGGCCACGTGGATGTGCGCGGCCGGCACGCCCTGCCGGATCAGGCCGGCAATCAGGCTGCGGGCCATGTTGCCGCCGCCGATGAAGGTGATGGAATCAGCTGCCATGGGAATCTCCTTGGAATCAGGCCGGGCGCGGACGCGCGCCGAACAGGGCGGTACCGATGCGCACCAGGGTGGCACCTTCGGCGATCGCTTCAGCGTAGTCGCTGCTCATGCCCATCGACAGGGTGTCCACCTGGGGATGACCGGCAGCCAGCGCCTCGAAAAGTGTGCGCATGCGCACGAACGCGTCGCGCCGGCGCTCGGCGTCGGGCCACGGCGCAGGAATCGCCATCAGGCCGCGCAGGCGCAGGTTCGGCTCGGCGGCGATGGTTGCCGCCAGCGCGTCCACGTCGTCCGGCGCGCAGCCGTGCTTGCTCGACTCGTCATCGATGTTGACCTGGATGAGTACGTTCAGCGGGCCGCGTTCAGCGGGGCGGTAGCGGGCCAGCGCGGCGACCAGCTTGGGCCGGTCCACGCTCTGCACCCAGTCGAAGTGCGTGGCCACCGGTTCGGCCTTGTTCGACTGCAGGTGGCCGATCAGGTGCCATTCCAGGCCCAGCGGCTGCAGTTCCTGCATCTTGGCCAGCGCTTCCTGCACGTAGTTTTCGCCGAACGCGGTCTGGCCCTGCGCGGCAAGCGCAGCCACGGCCTCGGCCGGCTGGGTCTTGGACACCGCCAGCAGGCGCGGCGGTGGCCGCCCGGCGGCAGCGGCGGCGTTGTGCAGGTTGCTCAGGATCTGGGGCAGGGGAGTGGCCACGTAACGCGTTCCGTTCAATCAGGAGGCTATACTGCCGCCCGGGGAAAGATCCTTCCAGTCGAAGCCGTTATTGGGGAGTAGCCGCTCATGGATATCGCCGAGCTGTTGGCGTTTTCCGTAAAGAACAAAGCGTCCGACCTGCATCTGTCCGCAGGCCTGCCGCCGATGATCCGCGTGGACGGTGATGTTCGCCGGATCAACATTCCAGCCCTGGACCACAAGCAGGTCCACGCGCTGGTGTACGACATCATGTCCGACAAGCAGCGCCGCGATTACGAGGAATTCCTCGAAGTCGATTTCTCCTTCGAGATCCCGTCGCTGGCGCGCTTCCGTGTCAACGCGTTCAACCAGAACCGTGGCGCCGGTGCGGTGTTCCGTACCATTCCGTCCGAAGTGCTGACCCTGGAAGACCTGGCCTGCCCGCCGCTGTTCCGCGAGGTGATCCAGCAGCCGCAGGGCCTGATCCTGGTGACCGGCCCGACCGGTTCGGGCAAGTCGACCACGCTGGCGGCGATGATCGACTACATCAACAAGAACGAATACGGCCACATCCTCACCGTCGAGGATCCGATCGAATTCGTGCATACCTCGCAGAAGTGCCTGATCAACCAGCGCGAAGTGCACCGCGATACGCACGGCTTCAATGAAGCGCTGCGTTCGGCACTGCGTGAGGACCCGGACATCATCCTGGTCGGCGAACTGCGTGACCTGGAAACCATCCGCCTGGCGCTGACCGCCGCGGAAACCGGCCACCTGGTGTTCGGCACCCTGCACACCAGTTCGGCGGCCAAGACCATCGACCGCATCATCGACGTGTTCCCGGCCGGCGAGAAGCCGATGGTGCGCTCGATGCTGTCCGAATCGCTGCGCGCGGTCATTTCGCAGGCGCTGCTGAAGAAGGTCGGTGGCGGTCGTACCGCTGCGTGGGAAATCATGGTGGGCACCCCGGCCATCCGCAACCTGATCCGCGAGGACAAGGTGGCGCAGATGTATTCGGCCATCCAGACCGGCCAGCAGTACGGCATGATGACCCTGGACCAGCACCTGCAGGACCTGGTCAAGCGCAGCCTGATCACCCGCAACCAGGCCCGCGAATACGCCAAGGACAAGCGTCTGTTCGAGTAAGGCGAGGCAATGGCGGGGCAGGGCGCGCGAATACGTCGCCGGCCCCGCGCTGTTTCCTCCACCGACCGATTCCTGGTACATGCCCCATTGGGAGCCCGCCGTGAACACCACCGCGACCACCATCGATTTCACCTCGTTCCTCAAGCTGATGGCGCACCAGCGCGCCTCGGACCTGTTCATCACCGCCGGCATGCCGCCGGCGATCAAGGTCAACGGCAAGATTTCGCCGATCACCCAGACGCCACTGACGCCGCAGCAGAGCCGCGACCTGGTGCTGAATGTGATGACGCCGGCGCAGCGCGAAGAATTCGAAAAGACCCACGAATGCAACTTCGCCATCGGCCTGTCCGGCGTCGGCCGCTTCCGCGTGAGCTGCTTCTACCAGCGCAACCAGGTCGGCATGGTGCTGCGTCGCATCGAGACGCGCATTCCCACCGTGGAAGAGCTGAGCCTGCCGCCGATCATCAAGACGCTGGCGATGACCAAGCGCGGCATCATCCTGTTCGTCGGCGCTACCGGTACCGGTAAATCAACCTCGCTGGCAGCGATGATCGGTTACCGCAACCAGAATTCGACCGGGCACATCATCACCATCGAAGATCCGATCGAATTCGTGCACAAGCACGAGGGCTGCATCATCACCCAGCGCGAAGTCGGCATCGATACCGACAGCTGGGAAGCCGCGCTGAAGAACACCCTGCGGCAGGCGCCGGATGTGATCATGATCGGTGAGGTGCGTACCCGCGAGGGCATGGACCACGCCATCGCCTTCGCTGAAACCGGTCACCTGGTGCTGTGCACGCTGCACGCCAACAACGCCAACCAGGCGATGGACCGCATCGTCAACTTCTTCCCGGAAGATCGCCGCAACCAGCTGTTGATGGATCTGTCGCTGAACCTCAAGGGCGTGGTCGCGCAGCAGTTGATTCCTTCGCCGGATGGCCGCTCGCGCAAGGTGGCGATGGAGATCCTGCTGGGCACGCCGCTGGTGCAGGACTACATCCGCGACGGCGAGATCCACAAGCTGAAGGAGCTGATGAAGGAATCGGTCCAGCTGGGCATGAAGACCTTCGACCAGAGCCTGTTCGAGCTGTACCAGGCCGGTGAGATCAGCTACGAGGACGCGCTGCGCTACGCCGATTCGCAGAACGAAGTGCGCCTGCGCATCAAGCTCAGCCAGGGCGGCGATGCCCGCACCCTGTCGCAGGGGTTGGATGGCGTGGAGATTTCAGAGGTCCGGTAACGAAGGTGCCGCTGCCGTCGGCAGTGCGATGGATGGCAGGACGGCATTCATGAAATCCAGTCATGACCGACTGCCATCCAGGTCGTTCAATCCGCTGCCCCTGCAGGCGTATCGTCATCGCTCCCTTACTGGAGCACGACGATGCAGACACGTGAACTCGGCCGCAGCGGCCTGAAAGTCTCCGCCCTGGGCCTGGGCTGCATGGGCCTGAGCCACGGCTACGGTCCCGCCGTCGAGCAGAGCCAGGGCATCGCCCTGCTGCACGCCGCGGTCGAACGCGGCGTGACCTTCTTCGACACCGCCGAAGTCTATGGTCCATATACCAACGAAGACCTGCTCGGCAGGGCGCTGGCACCGCACCGCGACAAGCTGGTGATCGCCACCAAGTTCGGCTTCAAGGACGCACAGGTCGACACCGGCCTGGACAGTCGTCCGGAGAACATCCGTGCGGTGGCCGAAGCCAGCCTCAAGCGCCTGCGCACCGACTACATCGACCTGTTCTACCAGCACCGCGTGGATCCGAACGTGCCGATCGAGGATGTGGCCGGCACCGTGCGTGACCTGATCGCCGAGGGCAAGGTGCGCCACTTCGGCTTGTCCGAAGCCAGTGCCGCCACGGTGCGTCGCGCGCATGCCGTGCAACCGGTGGCCGCAGTGCAGAGCGAGTACTCGCTGTGGTGGCGCGAACCGGAACGCGAACTGCTGCCGGCGCTGCAGGAACTCGGCATCGGCTTCGTGCCGTTCAGCCCGCTCGGTCGCGGCTTCCTGACTGGCGCGATCAACGCCGACACCACCTTCGCCGACAACGATTTCCGCAACACCGTGCCACGCTTCGAAGTGCAAGCGCGTCGCGCCAATCAAGCGCTGGTTGACCGCATCACCACGATCGCGGCGGCGCGGGGCGCCACCCCGGCACAGGTCGCGCTGGCCTGGCTGCTGGCGCAGGCACCGTGGATCGTGCCGATTCCGGGTACGACCAAGATCCATCGCCTGGAAGAGAACCTTGCCGCCGCCGACCTGCAGCTGTCTCCCGCCGAGCTGGAGCGCATCGCGCAGACGCTGCAGGAGATCGCCATCGTCGGCGAGCGCTACAACGCGCAGCGCGCAGCGCAGGCCAAGGGCTGATCGCAGTGGGTGCGGACTTTCGTCCTGTGCTGGGTGTGGTCTTTCGATCTTTGGTGGGCGCGGACTTTCGATCTGTGGTGGGTGCGGACTCTCGTCCTGTGGTGGGTGCAGACCGTTGGTCCGCACGCCTCACCCCACCATCGGTCCGCGCAGCGCATCAAGCACCGTACGCATCGCCACGGTGACGTGCCGGCGTGACGGGTAATACGCGTAGTAGCCATCGAAGTGCGGGCACCAGTCATCCAGTGTTGATTGCAGGCGGCCCTCCAGCAGGGCCGCCTGCACCTGGTCTTCGGGCAGCCAGGCCAGTCCGCTGCCGGCCAGCGCCGCAGCCCGCGTCATGCCCATGGTGTTGAAGGTCCATTGGCCGGAGACGCGGATGCTCAGCTCGTTGCCATCCTGACCGAAATCCCACGGCATCAGGCCGCCATGGGTGGGCAGGCGCAGGGTGATGCAGTTGTGCGCGGCCAGATCGTGCGGATGCACCGGCGCCACGTGCCGGCGGAAGTACGACGGTGCCCCCACCACGCGCATGCGCAGCGGCGGACTGATCGGCAGCGCCACCATGTCGCGTGCCAGGCGCTCACCGAGACGGATGCCGATGTCGTAGCGCTCGGCGACGATGTCGGCCAAGCCGTAATCGGTGGTCAGCTCGACCTTCAGGTCCGGGTACTGCTGCAGCAGCGGTGCCAGCCTGGGCCAGGCCAGGTATTCGGCGGCGTGGCCGGTGGCGTTGATGCGGATGGTGCCTGCGGGGCGCTCGCGGTACTCGGCCAGCGCGGCCAGTTCGTCTTCGATCTCGGCCAGGCGCGGGGCCAGGGTTTCCAGCAGGCGGGCACCGGCCTCGGTGGTGGCGACACTGCGGGTGGTGCGGGTCAGCAGGCGCATGCCCAGTCGCTCTTCCAGCCCGCGCATGGCGTGGCTGAGGGCGGACTGGGAGACACCCAGCTGGGCAGCGGCTTTGGTGAAGCTGCCTTCGCGGGCAACGTGGACGAAGGCTTGCAGGTCGTTGAGGTTTTCACGCGGCATGAGGGGATGATACGGCCGGGCCGCGCCCGGCGCCCGCGGTAGTGCCGGCCGCTGGCCGGCAACCGCAACAGCAACAGCCGGAGCAACAGCAACAGCGGGCTTCCTGTGGAGCCGCATGGCCTGCTCTTGGTGGGTGTCGACCTCGGTCGACACGTAGATCCACGCTATGCGTGGATGCGTGCCCGGTGTTGCCGGTGCTGGTCGGTTAATGCGCCATGTCGATTTGTGGTTCCGTGGTTCGTCGATCGGGTACTTTCCAAACAACAGGGAGCAGCACATGAGCACCGACAGCAAACCCAAGGGCCCGGCGTCCTATTTTCCTTCCATCGAGAAGACCTACGGGCAGCCGGTGGCGCATTGGCTGGGTCTGCTGGCGAAACGGCCGGGGCTGAAGCACATGGAACTGGTCAGCTTCCTGAAATCCGAGCACGGGCTGGGCCATGGCCATGCAAACGCCCTGGTCGCCCACCACCTGGCCACCCAGCGCTGAGACAACCGCTCCACCGAGCGCAGCGACCCGCTTCTGCTCTTCTTTTCTCTCTACGTGGCTGGACGCGCACGGAACCTGTCCAAGGCCGGGTGGGGTGAGGCTGCGGGGGGGTCCGCGGCATGGGCCCGAGGCATGCCGCGGGCGGGTTGGGCAGGACGCCCAACCCCGGTCTTGCCGTGTGCGCAGGACAGCGCACACGAGCAAGACGCGGCCAAGTCCCCAAGGACGGGTTCACGGCGTCCCCCGCGAACCCATCTCCCCCGGCCAAGCGCGGCTTTTGCTGTTGGTACACCAGCCACGAGGGGCTGCGCCGTTCGCCGCAACTCCCAACTGAACGATTTCATCTGCAACTGTCATGCAGATCGTGTCTAATACCGCTCCCCACCCGTAGTGCCCCCACCTGTATGTCCCTCCAATCCCATGGCCCGGCGCCGTGCGACGACGCTGACGGCCACCTGGTCACCGCTGGCCCGCTGACCCCGCCGCCCGATGTTGCCGGCACCCCCGCCGATGAGAAGGCGCTGCGCCACTCGGTCGCCGAGGACGTGCAGGGCATGGTGCTGGCCATGCTCGTGGCCTCACTGGGCCTGGCGATCTTCGCCAAGGGCGGGCTGATGATCGGCGGCATGGCCGGCATGGCCTTCCTGCTGCACTATTCGATGGGCTGGAACTTCGGCCTGGTGTTCGTGCTGGTCAACCTGCCGTTCTACTGGGTGGCCGTGCGCCGCATGGGCTGGGAATTCACCCTGAAGACGTTCGCAGCGGTCACTGCCTGCGGCCTGCTCACCGACATCCTGCCGCGCTGGGCGGACTTTTCGCATATCGCGCCGCTGTACTCGGCGCTGGTCGGGGGCGCGCTGTCCGGCCTGGGCATCCTGTTCTTCATCCGCCATCGCGCCAGCCTCGGCGGCATCGGCATTCTGGCGGTGTACCTGCAGCGCACCCGCGGCTGGAGCGCCGGCAAGGTGCAGATGTCCTTCGATGCGTGCCTGATGGTGGCCGCGTTCTTCGTGCTGTCGCCGTCCAAAGTGATGTACTCGGCCATCGGTGCGGTGGTGCTCAGCCTGGTGCTGATGTTCAACCACCGCCCGGGCCGCTACATGGGCGTCTGATTCCGCATTCGGCGGATCGCCCGCCCTGGCGCCACGCGCCCCGGTAGCGCCGGGCCATGCCCGGCGGATGCGCATCAGCCGCGCGCTGCCTGTACCCACGGCGGTGCCAGCTTCAGCAGCGTTGCATGCACCGGGCAGTCCTCGGCATGCGCGCCCGGCAGGTAGCCCAGGCTCATCAGGAACTCGCCGGTGATCTCGCCACCGGTGAAGCGGAACGTCTTCTTGAACAGCTTCACCCAGTCGGCCTTGCTGCGCGGATGGTGTGCGTCCAGCCAGGCGGCGAAGCTGCCGTGGCTCTGGCGCAGCTGCTGGATCACCTGCGCGTTGTGGATCGCCGCCAGCACCTTCAAGCGGTTGCGGATGATGCCCGGGTCCGACAGCAGGCGCTCGATGTCCTGCTCGGCGTAGGCCGCCACGCGATCAACGTCGAACGCGTCATAGGCCGCGCGGAATCCCTCGCGCTTCTTCAGGATGGTCTCCCAGCTCAGGCCGGCCTGGTTGATCTCCAGCAGCAGGCGCTCGAACAGTTCACGCTCATCGCGCTGCGGGAAGCCATATTCATTGGCGTGGTAGTACTCGTGCACCGGATGGCCCGGGGCGATGCGGCAGTATCCGCTCATGGTGTGGCCGCCTCCGCGCGGTCGTGGCTGCGATCAATCTCCAGCTGGCCCGCCGCGCCGTCAAGCAGCAGCGTCGGCCAGCGCGGCGGCTGCATGGTCAGGCGGCCGTCGCGCAGGGCCTGCGGGGCCCCGTCCGAGGTGCGCTGGTCAACGTCCTGGAAGGAAACCTCCCCCTCCTTTCTCCAGCCAGCCGGTTCACGCACGTGCAGCTGGCAGCGCGGACCGCTGTACAGACTGGTCATGCACAGCAGCACGTCGTCTTGGCCATCGCCGTCCAGATCACGGCGCAGGGTGACGCAGCGGTTGTCGCCGGTCTTGTCGTCGTCCAGGCAATCGCCCGCATCCAAGCGACGGTCCAGTACCGCCTGCCACCAGTCATCGGCTGGCGAGGCGGTGCCCTTGGCCTGCACGATCCGGGACTTCAGGCTGGCGAGGTCGCGCACGCCATCGTCGATGTCGTTATCCCAGCGTGACTCACGCTTCTGCCGGGCCAGGGCCTGCACGATGATGCTGGAGGCGCGGGTGTCGGCCGCCAATGACGGTGCTTTCTGCAGCGTGCGCAGCGCCTGCACACCTCGACGGCCCAGCTCGAAACGCAGCTGATTTGCGGCGTCCGCGGTCATCAACGCCGGATCGGCGCGCAGGCGCTTCATCTGGCTGGCCAGGGTGATGCGCACCGGGTCGATCACCGGCGAGATGGCCAGCAGTGCGGTTGCCAGCACGGCCCAGCACATCCAGCGGTTGACCGGCTCAAGCCGATGCAGCCAACGCCCCTGCCGGCGCAGTGCGGCGAAGGCGTAGCCGATGGCATAGCCGGCAATCAGCACTGCCACCGCCACGCCCCAGAAGCGCGAGAGGGTCCAGCCGTACTGGCTGACCCGCAGGGACATCGCATACAGCGCCAGGCCGGCGTAGATCGGCAGTGCCAGCAGGCTGGCCTCGACCAGCCGGCGCAGCCATGCCGGGTAGGGCGGGGTGCCGTCGTCGTGCTGGTAGACCGCGTTGGCCAGGCTGATCAGCAGCACCGCCAGCACCAGCAGCAGGCTGGCGGCCGAACGCGTGGCCCACAGCGGCGCCAGCCCGGTGAACGGCAGCGACAGCACGAACAGCACCGCGATGAACGACAGCAATGGCAGCAGGCCGCGGCAGATCGCGAAGAGCACCTGGCGGGTGATCTGCATCGCGCGATGCTGGGTGCGCCCGATCAGCACGCCGAAGCCTGCCAGCATGCCGGTGGCCAAGGCGATGAAGGCATCGCTGCCGAACAGGACGTGGAAAAAGTCGACCTTGACCATCCGGAACAGCGCCGCCCACAGCCACAGCAGCAGCCAGGTCAAGCCGGTGAACACCACCGCCAGCACCAGGGTCAGCCCGTTCTGCCAGGCGCGTTCGAACAACGCGCCATAGTCGGCCCGCCAATGTCCGGCATGCAGGCGGAACTGCCACCACGGCAGGGCAATGAACGTGGCAACGGCCAGGCAGATCGAGAGCGGAACCTGCAGCACGGCCGCATACAGTGCGGTTTCTCCGCTCAGGTTCCAGGCGGTCCAGGCGGCCAGTGCGAGGACCAGCAACGAGGCCAACCCGGCGTGCAGCCACAGGCGCCAGGCCTTCAGATCGACCAGCGTCAAGGCCACTGCGGTGGGCACGGTCAATACCCAGGCATACCAGCAGTAGCGCCAGCCGATGTCCCGGAACGGCCATTGATCCGCCAGTTCCTGGGCCGCGAAAAGCATCAGCCCCTGCAGCAGTGCGATCAACACGATCATGCTGCGGGTGGGCCATGACAGCGTTGCATCCTGCTGCATCGGGTCGTCCTCCTTGCAAGAGCGCCATCCTAGCCCATCCCTTCGCGCCCGCATCCGGTCGCAGCGGTTAGAATGGCGCCCATGCCAGTAACGCCGACTTCCCTCGCCAATCACCTGCTCGTGGCGCTGCCGTCGCTGATCGACGCCACCTTCGCCCGCACCGTCGCGCTGATCTGCCAGCACGACGAGAACGGGGCAATGGGGGTGCTGGTCAACCAGCCGTCCGAGTACACCCTGGGCGAAGTGCTTGCGCAGATGGAGATCGCTACCGGCGATGGCGTCCTGCAGGCGCGTCCGGTGCTCAATGGCGGACCGGTGCATCCCGAGCGTGGCTTCGTCATCCATGACGACGCGCGCGCGTGGGATTCCAGCCTCGTCGTCGGTGAGGGCCTGTACCTGACCACCTCGCGTGACATCCTCGAGGCGATGGCGCGTGGCGAAGGCCCGGCCAATGCCGTGGTCACCCTGGGCTGCGCGGGCTGGAGTGCCGGCCAGCTGGAAAGCGAACTGTCCGAAAACAGCTGGCTGACCGTGCCGGCCGATGCCGAACTGGTGTTCCAGCTGCCGCTGGAACAGCGCTGGCAGGGCGCCGCGTCGCGCATTGGCGTCGATCTGTTCCGGCTGACCGATTACAGCGGCCATGTCTGAGCCGGCCCTCATCCGTCGCGATGGCACCGTACTCGGTTTCGATGTCGGCTCGCGCCGGATCGGCGTGGCGATCGGCAGTGCCTTCGCCGCGCATGCACGCGCGGTGGCCGTGGTCGATGTGCACGGCAATGGCCCCGACTGGGCGGCGATCGAACGCCTGCTCAAGGAATGGAAGCCCGATGGCCTGGTGGTCGGCGATCCGCTGACCCTGGACGGCCAGGACCAGCCCAACCGCAAGCGCGCGCAGGGCTTTGCCCGCCAGCTGCGGGAACGTTTCAAGCTGCCGGTGGTGATGATCGACGAGCGTTCCAGCTCGGTCGAGGCCGCCCGCCGCTTCGCCGTCGAACGCGCCGAAGGGCGCAAGCGTCGCCGCGACGCGGCTGCACTCGATGCCGTGGCTGCGGCGGTGATCATCGACCGCTGGCTGTCGTCGCCGGACGACGCCATTCCCATTCCCTGACGATACGAACCCCGCCATGACCGCCCAGCAACTCGATGACTCCGGCCGCCTGCGCCACCTGTTGACGCTTGAAGGTCTTCCCCGCGACACCCTGGTGCAACTGCTCGACCGCGCTGGCCAGATCCGCGATGCCGCGGTCGGCCGTGTCGGCAACAAGCGCCACGTGCTGGGCGGATCGGCGGTGTGCACGTTGTTCTTCGAACCCTCCACCCGTACCCGCAGCTCGTTCCATCTGGCGGCGCAGCGGCTGGGTGCGGACGTGCTGAACTTCGACGCCTCCACCTCGTCCACACGCAAGGGCGAAACCGCCTGCGACACGCTGAAGAACCTGGAAGCGATGGGCGTGCGTGGTTTCGTCGTGCGCCACCCCGATGACGGCGCCGTGGCGGCGCTGGCTGCGGTGGCGGGCGAGGGCACCGCGCTGGTCAATGCCGGCGACGGCCGCAGCTCGCACCCGACCCAGGGCCTGCTGGACATGCTGACCCTGCGCCAGGCCAAGGGCCCGGACTTCTCGAAGATGAAGGTGGTGATCGTCGGTGACGTCAAGCACTCGCGCGTGGCCCGCACCGACCTGCATGCCCTGCGCACGCTGGGCGTGGGCGAGATCCGCGTATGTGGCCCGCAGTCGCTGCTGCCTGACGACGACACCCTCAAGGGCTGCGTGGTCGGTGATGATTTCGACGCGATGCTGGAAGGCGTCGACGCGCTGATGATGCTGCGCCTGCAGCGCGAGCGCATGGAAGAAGGCCTGGTGCCGTCGCTGGAGCAGTACCACGCACAGTACGGCCTGAACACCGCACGCCTGGCCCGCGCCGGCAAGGACGCAGCCGTGCTGCACCCGGGCCCGATCAACCGCGGCGTGGAAGTGACCGATGAAGTGGCCGACGGCCCGCAGTCGTGGGTGCTGCGCCAGGTCGCCAACGGCGTCGCCGTACGCATGGCCGTGCTGGAAACCCTGCTGGGTTGATTGCCTCCGATTGCTGCGTTGGTGCGTGCCAACCTGGGTTGGCACGTGCACTGCTTTGGTAGATGCCAACCTTGGTTGGCACTATCCGTCCGTGCTGAATGCCTCTGGTCGATCACCCAAGGCCTCGAGCTCCCACTTGCACCATGCGTGCCGATACTGCCCCAACTGCGTCGTCAGACCCGCCCTGATCGGATTGCCCATCAGGTACATCGCATGCCGGTACAACGATTCGTCCGAGCGGATCGCATGATCGTGGTAGCAGGCCTGCCAGAAGCGCCCGCCCCTTCCCAATAACCGGTTTGCCTGCTGCGCCGTGCGCGATTTGAAGCGCTTCATGACGGTTTCCAGTGTTCCCGCGCGTAGTTCGAGCAGCCAGTGGATGTGATCGGGCATGACCACGTAGGCGATCGAGCGGGTGAAGCCTTCCTGATCCAGCCTCTGGAATTCCTGGATTGCCAGGGCTGCGGCAGCGTCGTTGGCGAACAGGGGCGCGCGGCGATCCACGACGGTAGTCAGGATGTAGCTGAGGCCGATGCTGGAGCGACGGCCGAGCAGGAGGCGGACGTTTTGCATGGCGCAAGCTTGGGCGGACACGCTTGCGACGGACATCGGGGAATGGCTTGATCTTGGGTAGGCTGGTGCCAACCAAGGTTGGCATCTACCAGAATGGGGCCAACCAAGGTTGGCCTCTACCGGAGCAAGCGCTCAGCGCTTCTGGGCGAACAACCACGCCCACATCGCCGCGTCGGCGTAGGTGGCATCCCAGGCATTGTGGTTGCCTTCCGCGTACTCGGTATAGCGCACGTCGCGCGCGCCGGCGGTCTGGAACGCGGTATGCAGCCGGCGATCATCATCCGGTGGCACCACATCATCCAGCGCGCCGTGGAAGATCCAGATCGGGGTGCGCTGCAACCGTTGCGCGATCACCGCATAGGGATCCGCTTCGTTCGCCACCTGCTCGACGAACAGGGTAGGGCGTACCGCACGTGGTGCCAGCACCGCACCGCACACCGGCACGATCGCGGCAAAGCGCTTCGGATCGTCCAGCGCGATGTTCCAGCTGCCATAGCCGCCCATCGACATTCCGGTCAGGTACTGCCTTGCCGGATCAGCGCCGAATTCGGCGATCGTGGCATCCAGTGCCGCGATCGCCACCCGGTTGTTGCGGCCGCTCCATTCCTCGTCGCCGGGAACCTGCGGAAACACCGCCAGCGCGGGGAAGTCGGCCGCGTGCCGACGCAGGTACGGGCCCAGGCCTGCGTGGGTCTGCTTCACGCCATCGCCGCCGCGCTCGCCGGAGCCGTGCAGGAACAGCACCACCGGCAGCGGACCAGCCGCGCGCGCGGCGGCGGCCGGTATGAACACCTGGTAGTAGGCGGTGTCGCCGTCCACCTTCACCGCACGTGCCTCGAAGTGGCCGCGGGCACCGGGCGGCGTACTGGCACACCCGGTCAACATCAGCAGGGCCAGCAGCGGCAGCCAGCGCAGAA
Source organism: Stenotrophomonas sp. 2694 (assembly GCF_040548715.1). Lineage (NCBI taxonomy): Bacteria > Pseudomonadati > Pseudomonadota > Gammaproteobacteria > Lysobacterales > Lysobacteraceae > Stenotrophomonas > Stenotrophomonas sp. 2694. Next base: position 4,960 of record NZ_JBEPSG010000021.1, on the reverse strand, counting down.
GCGATCGAAGCATGGCGGTTCCCATGAGGGCGATGTCGCCTCGATGGTAGTGCGCCGCGACCGGCCCGGCATCGTGCGCCGCATCACTGCGGGCGCGGGAAGCTGGCGATGATCTCCAGCTGCTCCTGTGCTTCGGCATTGCCGCCTGCGGCCGCGGCCTGCACCTGCGCCATGTCCGGGTGCAGCACCACCAGCAACGGGTTCTCGCACACCGGGCACACATACTCGGTGGCGTCCTCGTCCAGTTCCATCACCATTGCCCGCGAACTGCCTTTCCACTCGCAGGCGGCACAGGTGTGAAGCTGGTCGCGCCAACCCGGTGCAAAGTAGTTTTCGATCGTCGTTGCCATGGCAGTTCCAGTCAGTGCAGCAGGACCATGGTGGCCAGGCCGAGGAAAGTAAAGAAGCCCATCGAGTCGGTCACCGCTGTCAGGAAGATGCCGCTGGCCAGCGCCGGATCGAAGCCGAAGCGCTTCAGGCCCAGGGGCACCAGCACGCCGGCAAGCGCCGCGAACAACAGGTTGCAGGTCAGCGCGATGGCGATCACGGCCGAGAGCCCGGGCGAGTGGAACCAGGCGAGCACGATCAGGCCCAGCACCGAACCGAGCACCACGCCATTGAGCAGGGCCACCCGCACTTCCTTCCACAGCAGCGTGCGTGCGTTGGAACTGCCGACCTGGCCCAGTGCCAGGCCGCGCACCATCAGCGCCAGTACCTGGGTGCCGGCGTTGCCGCCGAGGCCAGCGACGATCGGCATCAACACCGCCAGGGCGACCAGCTTGTCGATGGTGCCCTCGAAGTGGCCGACCACGCTGGAGGCCAAGAAGGCTGTGCACAGATTCACCGACAGCCACATCAAGCGGCGGCGCATCGCGCGCCAGACCGGGCTGAACAGGTCCTCGTCCTCGTCCAGGCCGGCGGCGCCCAGCGCCTGGTGCTCGGCCTGGCCACGGATGATGTCGACCACGTCATCGATGGTGATGCGGCCGATCAGGATGTTGTTGTCATCCACCACCGGCGCCGAGATCCAGTCATGGTCGGAGAACTGCCGCGCCACTTCCTGGTCGCTCTCGCCGACATCGATGGCAGGCTGCTCATCGTCGATCAGGCGGTTGATCGGGGTGGTGTCTTCGTGGGTCACCAGCGAGGCCAGAGACACGCGGCCCAGGTACTGGTGGCGGCGGCTGACCACGAACAGGTGATCGGTGTGGTCCGGCAGTTCGCCGCGCAGGCGCAGGTAGCGCAGCACCACATCGACGTTGACGTCGGCGCGTACCGTCACCACGTCCGGGTTCATCAGGCGGCCGGCGCTGTCCTCGGGGTAGGACAGCACCTGCTCCAGGCGCTCGCGGTTCTCACGGTCCATCGACTTGAGGACTTCGTCGATGACCGTGTCCGGAAGGTCTTCGACCAGGTCGGCCAGATCGTCGATGTCGAGGTCTTCGACCGCGGCGATGATCTCGTCCGGGTCCATGTCCGCGAGCAGGCTTTCGCGCACGTCGTCGCCGACGTGGACCAGTACCTCGCCATCGTCTTCCGGATCGACCAGGCCCCAGACGATCTCGCGCTTGCCCGGCGGCAGCGATTCGAGCAGGTTGCCGATCTCGGCCGGCGCCAGGGTATTGACCAGACGACGTACCGGGCCCAGCCGACCGCTGTCCAGTGCATCGGACAGCATCCGCAGCTGGCGCGCAGTCTTGTCGTGGCGTACGGCCTCAGCCATCGCAGCTCCCGCGGGATAAGAAAAGCCGCGATCCTGGCAAGGATGCGGCAACAGGGGTGTTCAGCGCGTCATTATCGCAAGGGGATGTTTCAGCGCATACCCCGCTGGCCACAGGCCACTGGGGTCCACGCATGCCACCCCATCCCCCGCCTGTCGGCGCGCTCCTTGAACAACAAGGGGCTGCTGCTCCAGACCGAATCCGCCGGGCATGGCCCGGCGCTACCAAAGGTGGCACGCGGCGGTATCGAATCCGCCGGGCATGGCCCGGCGCTACCAAAGGTGGCACGCGGCGGTATCGAATCCGCCGGGCATGGCCCGGCGCTACCAAAGGTGACACGCGGCGGTATCGAATCCGCCGGGCATGGCCCGGCGCTACCAAAGGTGACACGCGGCGGTAGCGCCGGGCCGTGCCCGGCGAGCGCGTAGCGCGGGGGTCAGGACGCGTCCGCCACAAGCGCCAGCCAGCGCTCGATGCCGCGGCGGTCACGCATGCCCAGCAGCTTCGGTGCGCGGGCGCGCAGGGCTCCCAGATCGGCATCACGGACAGCACGGCGTACTTCCAGCAGGGTGCCCGGGTGCAGGCTGAACTCGGTCAGGCCCAGTGCCAGCAGCAGCGGGGTCATCCGTGCGTCGCCCGCGATTTCGCCGCATACCGCCACCGGGATGCGATGGCGTGCGCCGGTCTCGATCACCATCTGCAGCAGGCGCAGCACGGCCGGATGCAGCGGCGAATACAGTTCGCCCAGTGCTTCGTTGTTGCGGTCGGCGGCCAGCAGGTACTGCACCAGATCGTTGGTGCCGATCGACAGGAAGTCGACCAGGTCGATGAAACTCTCCAGCGCCAGCGCGGCGGCGGGTACTTCGATCATCGCACCCAGTGGCACATGCTCGGCCACCATGTGGCCCTCGGCGCGCAGTTGCTCGCCCAGTTTCAGCATGCGCCGGCGTACCGCCAGCAGTTCGTCGCGGGTGCTGACCATGGGCACCAGCACGCGCAGCTTGCCGTAGGCCGAGGCACGCAGGATCGCGCGCATCTGGGTGTCGGCCACCTTGGGCCGCGCCAGCGACAGGCGCACGCCGCGCAGGCCCAGCGCCGGGTTTTCCTCGTTGCTCAGGGTCAGGCCGGTGCGGTCGGCCTTGTCTGCACCCAGGTCGAGGGTGCGGATGGTCACCGGCCGGCCACTCATGCCCAGCGCCGCATCGCGGTAGGTCTGGAACTGTTCTTCTTCGTCCGGCAGCTCGTTGCGCTGCAGGAACAGGAATTCGGTGCGGTACAGGCCCAGGCCATGGGCGCCCAGCGCATGCGCCTGGGTCACATCTTCCAGCGATTCGGCGTTGGCCAGCAGTGCGATGTCGACCTGGTCGCGGGTACGGCTGGGCTTGCTGCGCAGGCGGCCGAGCTCGCGCTGCTCGCGTGCGTGCTCCTTCAGGCGCGCGCGGTAATCACGCAGGTTGTCAGCCTGCGGATTGACGGTGATGCTGCCGTCAGCGCCATCGATGATCAGCACGTCGCCGTCGATCACCTTGTTCAGCAGCTGCGGCACGCTGACGATCAACGGCAGGTGCAGGCTGCGGGCGAGGATCGCACTGTGCGAAAGCGCGCTGCCAGCGCTGGTGACGATGCCGACCACACCGTGCGACTGCAGCTGGGCCAGCTCGGAAGGGGCGATGTTGTCGCAGACCAGGATTTCGCCGGCCAGGCCCTTGACCGCTGCGGGCCGCTCGGGCTGCAGGAACGCGTGGATGCGCCCGATCACATGGTCGAGGTCGTCCATGCGGCTCTTCAGGTAGGCATCGTCCATGCCGTCGAAGACTTTGGCCAGGCGGTCGCGCTGCAGGCGCAGTGCGTAGCCGGCACTGTAGGGGCCGCTGCGGATTAGTTCGTCCAGGCCGAACAGCAGTTCGGGATCGTCCAGCAGCAGTGCATGCAGGTCGAGGAACTCGCCCACTTCCTGGTTCAGCGCGCCATGCAGGCGCTGGCGCAGCTCGTGCATCTCCGTGCGCGCCGCATCCACGGCGCGATGCAGGCGTGCCAGCTCGGATTCAACCTGGGAGGGGGTGACGCGCTGTTCGGCCACTTCCAGTGCATGCGGCAGGCGCACGCGGGCGCGGCCCATTGCCGTGCCGCGGGCGGCGCCGTGGCCGGCCAGCAGCTGTACCGGCCGTTGGCCGGTAGGGGTTTGGCCGGCGCGCGCGCGCGGCACGCTCAGGTGTCCTCGTCGAAGCGACGCTCGAACAGGTCGACCACCGCATCCATCGCGGCGACTTCGTCTTCGCCGTTGATGCGGATGGTGACCGGCGTGCCTTGCCCGGCCGCCAGCAGCATCACGCCCATGATGCTCTTGGCGTTGATCTCACGGCCCTTGGCGGCCATGGTCACGTTGCAGCGGAACGGCGCCAGGGTCTGCACCAGCTTGGCGGTGGCCCGGGCATGCAGGCCCAGGCGGTTGCTCACAGTGAGTTCTCGTTCAAGCATCGTCGACTATCGCTCCATTACGGGTGCCCGCCGCCGCAGTGGCGGGCAGTTGATCCAGTCCCTGTTCCGGATAATTCATCACCCGCAGCAACATCGGCAGACTCAGCGCCGACACCCGGCGAACCGGGGTCCCCAACCGGGCCAGCTGCCCGGCAAGGTTGGCAGGACTGGCGCCGTACAGGTCGGTCAGGATCAGCACGCCATCGCCCCCATCGACCCGCCGCAGAGCGGCCGAGGCGAGCGGGAGCAGAGCATCCAGGTCTGCGTCGAACGGTACTTCGAAAGCTTCGGTCTTCAGCGGCAACTGCCGCAGAAGCCGGGTCGCCACGTCGAGCAGGGCGATCCCGACCCCAGGATGTGTTACGAGGAGAATGCCACAGGTCATTACTGCACGTTAACAGGTCAAGGTGAATTGGCGATAGCAGCAGGAGAGGGGCACTGTGTCCCGTATTCAGCGTTGTTCGGGTCAGAGCCCTTTTTCGTTGAAAAAGGGATCCGACTCCATCCGTTTTTTCGATGCCTGACAGAGATTCATCCACGCATGGCGTGGATCTACCGTGTCGACCAAGGTCGACACCCACCAACAGCCAAACGACGATGCGCCGCTATCTGTCGAAGGCGGGGTGGGTCCGGTGGCGGGGGTGTCCGCGGCATGGATGCCGCGGCCAAGCCCCCAAGGTGAAGTGACCCCCAGGAGTTGGACACCTGATCCAACCCCGAGGGTTACATGAATAGATATGAGGTTTGTTTCAAATTGCAGG
>NZ_JBEPSG010000020.1:0-72834 GCF_040548715.1 Stenotrophomonas sp. 2694 | reverse complement strand
CGCGCGGGGGGGGGGGGGGGGGGGCGCCCGGCGCCCCCCCCCCCCGCCCCCCGGCCCCCCCCCCCCCCCCCCCCCCCCCCCCCCCCCCCCCCGCCCACCCTCAGGAAGCCCGCTTTTGATTCGGCTGTAGCTTCGGCTGTTGCTGTTGAGGTTGCCGGCCAGCGGCCGGCACTACCGCTTCGGCGGGTGCAGGGCGCAGCCCTGCCGGCAAACCCTCCTTGACCGCAGCGGCCCGCGCCCCGGAGAATTACGAGATTAATTCTCATTTGCTGTTGCGCAGGATGCGGGCGGCAGCCTCTACGGCCCTCGATCCCGATGTTCAAGAACGTCCTCTTCCAACTGCACTGGCTGCTGGGCATCAGCGCGGGTGCCATCCTGGCCGTGATGGGCCTGAGCGGTGCAGTCCTGTCGTTCGAGGATGAACTGCTGCGCGCGGCCAATCCCGGCTTCGCCGAGATCGCCGAGCACCATGCCGACAACCAGCAGCCGCTCGCCCTGAGCGAGCTGGTGCCGTTGCTGCAGGCAGGCAGCGAGCGGCCGCTGCAGCGCCTGCGGGTGGATGCCAGCGGCCAGCGGCCGTCGGTGGCACGCTTTGCCGGCGGCAAGGATCACTGGGTCTATTTCGACCCCTACAGCGGCGAACGCTTCAGCGCACTGCGTGGACAGGCCTTCTTCGATTTCGTCGAAGACCTGCACCGCCACATGGTCGCCGGTGAACGCGGCTCGTGGATCACCGGCAGCTGTGCGATCGCGCTGTTGTTCTTCACCCTGTCCGGGCTGTACCTGCGCTGGCCACGCCGCTGGTGGCACTGGCGCAGCTGGCTGGCGGTGGAATGGGCGCGCAAGGGCCGGGGCTTCCTGTGGAGCCTGCATTCGGTGATCGGCACCTGGGTGCTGCTGATCTACCTGATGAGCGCACTGACCGGGTTGTGGTGGTCGTTCGACTGGTATCGCAACGGACTGACCCAGCTGCTGGGTGTTGCGCCTCCCGCCAAGCACAAGGTCGCCACGGATCAGCCCCTGGATCTGCACAGGGTCGAGGCCACGCTGTATGCACTGCCCGGCGTGCGCCAGGGCTTCATCGACCTGCGCCTGCCGGAGAAGCCCGGTCAAGCGCTCAACGTACGGGTGATGTCGGCGGAACCCGCGCAACGGGGCGGCCATCACGACCGCGCACATGACCTGCTGCAGCTCGATCCGGCCACCGGCGCGGTCCTCGACGCGCGCCCCTACGCGCGCCAGGGTGCCGGCGGCCAGCTCACCACCAGCATGTTCGCCCTGCACTCGGGCAGCTTCTTCGGCATGCCCGGGCGCATCGTGGTGATGCTCAGCAGCCTGGGCATGTGCCTGTTCTTCGTTACCGGCTGGCTGTTGTACCTGGACCGCCGCCGCGGCCAGCGTGCCGCCCGCGCGCTGCGGCAGACCGTGCCGGCAGCAGCACCCCATGCCGCGGGCACGCCGTGGCTGGTGGTGCATGCCAGCCAGAGCGGCCTGGCCGAACAGTTGGCCTGGCGTGCGGCGGCGCAGCTGCAGGCGGCCGGCCACGCGGTGCAGGTACTGCCGCTTGCGCGCGTGACTGCCGCGCAGCTGCAGGCCACCACGCAAGCGCTGTTCGTGCTCAGCACCTTCGGTGATGGCGAACCACCGGACAACGCACGGCGCAGCGCGCGCCAGTTGCTGGCACAGCTTCCGGACCTTTCCGGGCTGCGTTACGGCATGCTCGCGCTGGGTGATCACCAGTACGCGCAGTTCTGTGGGTTCGGCGTGCAGATCGACGACTGGTTGACGCGCTCGGGCGCGCAACCCTTGTTCGCCCGCATCGACGTCGATGCTGCTTCGGTGGGGGCGCTGCGCCAGTGGCAGCTGCAGCTGACCGGACTGACTGGCATCGACACCGACGACAGCGTGTTGCCGGCCGCCACAGTGATGCACGGCTGGCGCCTGCTCGGCCGCACCCTGCTCAACGCTGGCAGCGTCGGCGGCCAGATCTGGAAGATCCGCCTGGCACCGCCGGCCGATGTCGATTGGCAGGCCGGCGACATCCTGCACATCGCGCCCCGCCACGACGCGATGCATGCCAGCGCGGTACTGCGCGCGCATGGCCTGGATCCCCAGCAGCCACAGCTGATCGATGGCGTTGCGAAGACCCTGCTGGAACTGGCCAGCGAACGCCTGCTGCCCGAACCCGGCCGTGCGTTGCAGGTGCAGGATGCAGGCCTGTGGTTGTCGGGCCTGCCGTCACTGCCTGGGCGTGAGTACTCGATCGCCTCATGCGCCGCCGATGGCGAAGTGGAGCTGGTGGTGCGGTTGGTCCACGACGCAGCAGGCCGCGCAGGACTGGGCTCGGGCTGGCTGGCCCTGCATGCGCCGCTGGACGGTGCGATAACCGCCCGCGTGCATCGCAACCCGGGCTTCCATCGGCAGCCGGGTGCGCCGATGCTGCTGATCGGCAACGGCACGGGCATCGCCGGCCTGCGCAGCCTGCTGCGCGAAGCCGCGCATCACGGGGAGCACGGCCACTGGCTGCTGTTCGGCGAGCGTCAGCGCGCGCACGATTTCCTGTTCGCCGACGAGATCATCCAGTGGCAGGCTGACGGGCATCTGCTGCGCTTGGATCAGGCCTATTCGCGTGATGTGGACGATGGCAGCTACGTACAGCATCGATTGCGCGCTGCGACAGATGAACTGCAGGCGTGGTTGGCACGAGGTGCAGTGATCCATGTGTGTGGATCGCTGCACGGCATGGCCGAAGGCGTGGACCAGGTGCTGCGCGAAGCACTGGGCGATGAAAGGGTGGAACTGCTGCTGGAGAACGGGCGCTACCGGCGCGACGTGTATTGAATCCGTTCGCCGGGCATTGCCCGGCGCTACCCGTCATGGGTTTCAACGGTAGCGCCGGGCCATGCCCGGCGAAGGCGATCAGGCCATCACGCTGCAGCCCGTGCCCGGCGCTCGGGCTGCAGCCGGAACGCGGCCACCGCTTCGGCCAGCGCGCGCACCTGGGTCTGCATCTGCGCAGTCGACGCGCCGGCCTCTTCCACCAGGCTCGCATTGCGCTGCGTGCTGGCCTCCATCTGTACGACGGTCTGGTTTACCTGGGCAATGCCCGCATGTTGGTCGTGCGAGGCACTGCGGATACCGGCCAGCAGGCCGGCCAACTGCCGCACGCTGCTGACAATCTCGTCCATCGTCGTACCCGCCTGCTCGGCCTGCGTACTGCCCTGGTCGACCCGCGTCACCGAATCCTCGATCAGCCCCTTGATCTGCTTGGCCGCATCGGCACTGCGCTGGGCCAGCAAGCGCACTTCGGCCGCCACCACCGCGAAGCTTCGGCCCTGCTCGCCTGCACGCGCGGCCTCCACTGCCGCGTTGAGGGCCAGGATATTGGTCTGGAAAGCGATGCCATCGATCAGCTGGATGATGTCGCCGATGCGCCGCGACGCCGTACTGATGCCCTGCATGGTGGCCACCACCTGGCCGACCGCAGTGCCGCCGCGCTCGGCAACCCGGGCGGCCTCACGTACCAGTCCATCGGCGCGCTCCGTCGCATCGGCGTTGCGGCCGACGGTATCGGTCAGTTCATGCATCGATGCAGCGGTTTCTTCCAGGTTGGCGGCCTGCTGTTCCGTGCGCTGGGAAAGATCGTGATGGCCGGCGACGATTTCGCCCACCCCCACATCCAGGCGGACCGTGGCCTGCTGGATGCGGGTGACGATGTGGCCCAGCTGCGCGACAGTGGCGTTGGCATCGTCACGCATGCGGGCGAACACGCCCTGCAGGTCGCCTTCCAGGCGCACGCTCAGGTCGCCGCGTGCCAGTGCGGCCAGCAGTGCCTGCAGATCGCCGAGGTTGGCCTCGAAGGTGGACAGCAGGCGATTGATGCTGGTCGACAGCGTGCGCACGAAGCCTTGCTTGCCCTCCAGTACGATGCGCCCCTGCAGCTCGCCATGCGCCGCCGCGTCGACCAGTGCCGCCACTTCGGTTTCCAGCAGTGTCTCCAGCGCGCGGCTGCGCCATTCCACTGCCACGCCGAGGAAGTGGTCGTCCTCGACGATGGCGTTGGCGATCAGCTGGTAGCGGGTGCCGGCGTGGCCGATCTCGCGCTCTTCGCGCTGACGGACACCAATCAGCCCCGCCAGTACCGGGTGCAGGCGGACCGCGTCGCTGCCAAGCAACGTCTCTGCAGGAAGGTCCAGCAGCTTCAGCAGCGCTGGATTGGCATAGGCCACCTGCCCTTCCGCGTCGACCACCATCAAGCCGGTCTGCGCGCTGTCCAGCGCTTGCCGCACGCGCGTATTGCCGCGCGCAACCGCGCGCTCGGTTTCGATCCGCGCACGCAGGCGTTGCTGCATGTCGACCAGGCACTGCGCAAGCTGGCCGATCTCATCGTTGGCGTTGTGCACGCGCAGCGTGGTGTCGAGCCGATCATCGGCGATATCGCCAGCGAAACGCAGGGTGTCCTGGATCGGTCGACGCACCGCGCGGACGACCAGCACCAGGCTGGTGATCAGCACACCGGCCACCAGCAGCAGGGTGGCCACGAACAGCACGCTGGCCATCCGTGCGCCCGACTGCTGACGAAGCTGCGCCTGGGCCAGTCCCGCAGTCTGTGCCTGCTGGAATGCGGCCAGTGCCGGGCCCACGGCTGCCGCCGTCTCGAGCAGCGACTGTGCTTCCACGTCCAGGCCGACACGCGCGGCGGTATAGCCCAGCAGCGCGGCCTGGTAGGCCTCCATGCCCGTGCGCACGTGCTCCTGCACCTCGGCTGGCAGGCCCGCCAATGCCAGATCGAAGGGCAGCTTTTCTTCGCTGGCACGATCGGCGTGGGTGGAATCGCCATCGAGCAGCAGCAGCGCTTCCTGGCGCCGCATCCGCTGCACATGCAGGGAAAGCGCAGGGCGCTCCAGCGCGTCCACCTGTGCCTGCAGTGCGTCGGCGGACTGCTGCAGCTGCGCGGCCAGGCCTGCGTCGCCGCGCCCCATCTCATCCACCCGCTCGAACAACGCGGCGATGCCCTGTGAGAATGCGTCGACGGCTTCAGTCATCGCCTGCAGCACCTTGCGCCGACCCGCATCCATCGGCATTGCACGCAACGCCTGCAGATCCTGCTTCAACATCCGTTGCGTGGCCAGCAACTGGCTGCGGTCGGCATCGTCGAAACTTCGCGCATACTGGGTCTGCAGGCGCCGGGCCTCGGCCACCCGCGCTGCCAGCGAAGCGACGCGGTCACTGCCGTGCTGGTAGCTGGCCTGATCGCGCGCCGCCTGCTTGCTCGAATGGCTGGTCCAGGCATGGACGGCGGCAATGGCCACCAGGCCCAGGCTGCAGACCAGCAGGGTCGCCTTGAGCTTGTCGGCGACGCTCAGCCGATGGGGCTGCAACCAGCGCAGCAGGCCAGGGAAACGCGAACGCAACCCGGCAACGCGGCTACGCAGGGACCGAAGGTGGGGAACGACGGCCGACATGACAGACTCCAGGCGGAAGGACGCACCTTTATCGACTGGTTGCAGCAGAACTTTAGCCCCGGATTGATTCCTGCCACGAGCGGCGGGCAGTTGTCGCTGTTGTACCGGCCGCAGACGACCGGGGGATGACACCGGCGGGATGCGCTTGACCTCAACCCCGGTTGCGGTATCACAGTGGAGCCCCCCGCCCGTGATGCCTGCCATGCCCATCGACGTCCCCCGCTACCTGCAGCGCCTGCAGCTGGATGCCCCGCCCCCGCTCACCCTGGACGGGCTGACCCTGCTGCAGCAGCGCCACAACGCCCTGCTGCCGTTCGAGACCCTGACCAGCCTGCTGCGCGACGCGGTGGCAATCGACCTGGGCAGCGTCCAGCACAAGCTGCTGCACGCGCAGCGCGGCGGTTACTGCTTCGAACTCAATGGCGCGTTCCTGGCGCTGCTGCAGGCCTTGGGCTTCGATGCGCAGCCACTGAGTGCACGGGTGCTGCTGTCGGCCACCGAGGGCGAGCTGACTGCGCGTACGCATCTGCTCCTGCGGGTGCGTCTGCAGGAAGAGGATTGGCTGGTCGATACCGGCTTCGGCAGCCTGACCCCGACCGTACCGCTGCGCCTGCACGAGACCGCAGTGCAGGACACACCGCACGAGCGTTACCGCGTGCGGACGCTGGATGATGGCGACTTCATGCTCGCCGCCGAGGCGGGGGATGACTGGCGGGCGCTGTACCGCTTCGACCTGCAGCCACCGGCGCCGATCGACAACGAGGTAGGCAACTGGTACGTGTGCACGCATCCGCAGTCGAGCTTTCCCGGCCAGCTGCGTGCATCACTGACCGGGCCGGATTGGCGACGCACCATCGGCAGCGGCAACTACACCGAATACCGCCCGGGCCAGGCGCCGGCCAAGCGCCCGCTGCGTGATGTGCAGGACGTGCGCGAGGTGCTGCAGCAGGGCTTCGGCATGCGCCTCCCCGACGATCCGCGGTTGGATCCGGCCATCGCCGACTGGCTGCAGCGTTCACGGGCCACCTCCGTGTAGCGCCGCGCCATGTTCGGCTGCCGTCCTTGCCGCTATGGGTTGACGGGTGCCTGCAAGGCAATCCGGTTGCCCTCGCTGTCGCGGATCTCGGCCACCCGCCAGCCACCGGCCTCGGCCGGGCCAAAGCACAGCACCGCGCCGGCCTGCAGGGCACGCTGCAGGCTCCGGTCCACATCGTCCACGCCCAGGTAGATGCGCGGGCCGTGCTCCGACGGCACGTAGTCGGTGCCGTGCACCAGCGCCATGCTGGCACCTGCGGCGGCGTCGTTGAACGACAGGTAGGCCATCCGGCAGTCATGCAGGTCGATCGGCGATTCAATGCTCACTTGCAGCCAGTGCTCGTAGAACGCCACGGCGCGTTCGAGATCGGCGACCGGAACTTCAACATGCAGGATGGGATTCATGGTGATCGTGCTCGGCGTGCAGGTGGATGAAAGGCAGCATCGCAGCCCTGTGCACTGCACGATACGGGCCCGACTGGCATGCTGGACAGCCTGCCACCGTACCGGAAACGCCCATGTCCCTGGCCGATCACCGTCATGCCCTGGCCCCGTTGGGCCACCTGCGCGTTGCCATCAACCTGGGCAACCCGGTGCTCGCCCAGGGCGACGCCAATTCACCACATGGGCCGTCGGTGGAACTGGCCACCGCGCTGGCACAGCGGCTGGGTGTGCAGGCACGCTTCAGTTGCCACGACGCGGCCGCGTCGGTGGTTGCAGCGGCGAGCGACGATGCATGGGATCTGGCCTTCCTGGCGGTGGACCCGGCACGTGCCGATCGCATTGCCTTCAGCGCGCCGTATGTGGAGATCGAAGGCACCTATCTGGTGCGCGATGACAGTCCAGCGCAACGGGTTGCAGACCTTGATCGCAACGGGCTGCGCATCGCGGTGGGACGCGGCGCCGCCTACGATCTGTTCCTCAGCCGTGAGCTGCGGCACGCGGCGATTGAACGTGCCGACACCTCGGCCGCGGCCATCACCCTGTTCGACCAGCAGCGGCTGGATGCAGCGGCCGGCGTACGCCAGCCCCTGCTGGCCTGGGCGCAGGCACATCCCGGCCATCGCGTGCTGGCCGATCGCTTCACCGTCATCCAGCAGGCGGTCGCCGCGCCCATCTCTCGACCCGTAGCGGCGTTGCAGGCACTGTTCGCGGAAGTGCAGGCGATCAAGGCCGGGCCGCTGCTGGGCGAGGCCTTCGCGCGTGCCGGGCAGGCAGTCACGCTGTTGCGGTGACGCGCACTCCATGGCGTCGCGCCTGCCCGCGTGGCGCTACCCCGCGTCTGCGGCCTGCATGTGCCGCACATGCTCGGCCGCCTGGGCGTGCAACCATTCGCGGAAGGCCAGAAAACCACGGTGCCGCACCGAGCGCTGCGGATACACCAGCCAATGCGGCCATGCGGTTTTCAGGCGCCGGTCCGACAACGCAACCAACTGGCCGGAATCCAGCAGCAGCCGCGCCCGCGTCACCCGTCCCAGGGCAACACCGACGCCGTCCAGTGCGGCGCGATGGTGGGCTTCGGAATCATCCAGCACCGCCACGTACCGCGCCGGCGGGCGCTGCCCGGTCAGCGCGAACCATGCGCCCCACGCGCCGTCGGGGTCTCCCAGCAGCGGCCACTGTGCCAACGGCAGGTGGCCGATGCCGCCCATGCGCTCGATCAGTGCCGGGCTGGCCATGGGCAGCAGCCATTCGTCGAACAACGGTTCCACCACCAGCCCCGGCCATTGTCCGCTGCCCAGCCGCAGCGCTGCATCGAACTGCAGCTGCCGGTCGAAGTCGATCAGTCGCTCGCTCGACTGCAGATTGATTTCGATCTGCGGATGCGCCGCCACGAAGTTGCCCAGGCGTGGCACCAGCCAGGCGCTGGCCATCGACGGCACGGCGCTGAGGGTGAGCACATGCTCCGGTCGGGCGGCGTAGGGCTGGAAGGCTTCGTTGATCGCATCCAGGTGGGGGCCGATCTGATCCAGCAGGCGCTGCCCTTCCAGGGTCAAGGCCACACCGCGTGCCTGCCGTATCAACAGCGGCTGGCCCAGGCGTTCCTCGAGCTGGCGCATCTGATGGCTGAGCGCACTGACCGTCAGGTTCATCGACGCGGCGGCGCGGGACAGGTTGCCCAGGCGTGCGGCAGCGACGAAGCCCTGCAGGGCATGCAGCGGTGGGCGGGACATAAGGCTTGAATTCCTCTCAAGTCGGACTTGCGGAAATGTCGCTTTTTGCACCGCCATGCTGCCCGTATCGTGCATTCCACTCAAGTGGAGGCACGATCATGAACATCTTCAGCGGTCTGTTGTTCCTGCAGGGTCATGTGACCAACGTTGCCCTGGCCCAGCGCTTGGCCAGCCCCGTTCCCGCAGCGCCCGATGCACGCCGGGCACCCCGTCCGGGCAACACCCCGGCCGCCCCGGGCAGTGTCACCACCCGCGCTGCAGGTGCTCGGGCAACCACGGCTGCGGATCGATAGCGAGCGCGCGATACGCATCGATGGCGTCGCACAGTGCGGCCACGCCGACGGGCGAACGCAGGCTTTCCTCTTCCGGCACCTGCACTGCGGCCCAGTCATGCAGCCGGTCCAGGCGCTGGACCATCGCAGCCCGCAGCCACAGCCGCAGCGGATAGGTGTGATAGCCCTGCCGCGCCAGCGCTTGCACAGCCTCGGCCAATGCAGCGTTGGCCCCGCGCACCCATTCGGTGTGCCCACCGGCCTTGTCCTGCACCGTCATCGGTGCCGGCGCACGATGCAGCTTGAAGGGCCGGCGCAACTGCAGTTCCAGGTCACGCGCATCCCGCTCTGATTCCGCCTCGACCAGCGCGCCTGCTTCCAGATCGAAGAACTCGAACCAGCGCCGATGCAGCGCACTGATCCGGCCCAGCGGATCGCGCGAGAAGCCGATCTTCGCGTAGTCCTCCCAGGCACAGGGAAAGACGTAGGCGAACACGCGGCCATCGATGCGGATGTCGGAATCCATGACCACAGGATCGCGTGGCGGGTATTCGCAGGATGTGCAGGCAATGCCCACGGCATGCGTACTTCCGGCTACGCTTGCGCGACCATGTCTTCATTGCACGCCCCTCGCCCGCCCGTGTCATCGATCACGATCGGTGCCGTCTCGCTCGACATCCTGCAGCAGCAGCACGCGGATCTGCGACGACCACCGGCCTCGCTGACCAAGCTGATGACCGCCTACACCGCCTACGACCTGCTCGCGCAGTCGGGCGGTTCGTGGTCGGACATGATCACCATCGATCCGCGCGACGTGCACGAGGTGGCCGACGATGAAACACGGATGGGCCTGGTGCCCGGCGAAAGCATCGTCCTCGGCAGACTGCTGGAGGGCCTGATGGTGGTCTCCGGCAACGATGCCGCGCTCGCCCTGGCCCGTCACCTGGCCGGATCGCAGGCGGCGTTCGCGCAGCACATGAACGATCACGCGCGAGCGCTGGGCCTGCACGATACGCACTTCATTTCCGTGTCCGGCATCACTACCCCGGGGCATCTGTCGACCGCACGCGACATGGCGATATTGGCCGCGCACGTGCTTGGACGCTACCCCGATCTGCTGGAAATCACGGCACAGCGCAGCTTCGTGCACCGCACCCTGCACAAGGCCAACCAGAACGCGCTGCTGGGCGAAGACGGCGTGGATGGTTTGAAGACCGGTTACACACAGGCTGCAGGCTTCTGCCTGGCAGCCACCGCCCGTCGCAGGTGCGCTGGGCACGCGCTGCCACTGCGCCTGATCACCGTGGTGCTGGGCGCTGATTCCCGTGCGTCGCGCGATGAGCAGGTGCGTGCGCAGCTTGATGCAGGCTTCGCCAGCGCCGGAATGGCCGACGCCCAACGCGCGTGACCGGCAGGCTGGGCAGACACCACGGGCAATGCGCTCTATAGTCCAGCGCCCGAAGGAGTACCCCCACCGATGGATCGACGACTGTTGTGCTGGATGCTTGCGCTGTCCTGCATGTTCGCCGCTGCAATCACCCATGCCGGCGAACTCAGCCCTGCCGAGACCGACGCGCTGCAGCAGGATGTGCGTTCTCTGCTCTCCACCTTCGCGCGTGGCGATACCGATGCCATGATCGAGCGAACGCATCCGAGCGTGAAGCGTTTTGCCGGCGGCGACGCGGCGTATGCGAAGGCCACGCGCGATGCGATGAAGGCACTCGGCGACATGGGCCTGAAGGTCATCAGCGATGATGTCGGCGAACCGACCCGCACCTACGCTGCCGGCGACGAAGAAGTCTGCTTCGTGCCGCGGACCACGGTATTCACCACCGACGCACAGACAGTGAAGAGCCTCACCTTCATGGTCGCCATCCGGCAGGTCGGTGGTACGCAGTGGCGCTACATCGATGGTGCCGCCATGCAGGCAATGCCGGAGCTGCTGCGACAGCTGTTGCCGGACCTGCCGCGTGACGTGCCACTGCCATCAGTCAGCGTCGAGCAACTCTAGGCCGCTTCGCCCACACGATTCAGCTGCCACGCTTGACGATGGCGACGATCACGCGCTCCAGCTCGGCCTCGGCGGCCGTGTGTTCCACCGCACCGGCCGCAACCGCTTCAGACAGGGTTTCGGCGGCACCGAGAATGGCCCACAGCCCGGTAGCCGGCACGGCCTCTCCTACTGCGAACGGGCCGAGCCACTGCGCGCACTTGTCGATGAAATCCTGCTGATAGCAACGGCGTACCGCACGCAGTTCCGGTGATCCGGCCAGCGCGGCGAGAATGTCCTGGATCTCGCTGCCCTGCGACAGCACGCAATCGATGTAGCCCGAGGCGATGGCATGCGCGCGATCCTTCAACCGGGCCTTCGCACTGCCGATGCGCTCATCGAAGACCACGGTCTGCTTGTGGTCATAATCGGCATACAGCGCGGCCAGCAGACCGTTGCGTGTTTCGAAGTGGTCGTAGGCCAGCGGCTTGGTGACACCGGCCGCCTCGGCCAGGCGGGCCAGGGTCAGCGCATCGGTGCCCTCTTCGCCAACCAGCGCCCACGCCACGTCCAGCAGCTGCCGGGCGCGCTGTTCACGGGTCAGGCGGCGACGGGGCTCGGGCGCGGCAGGTCTGGAAGGCAAGGGAGATCGTCAGGGCGCGGGGGTTCCGATCTTACGTCCGATGTCCACTGCCGTCTGCAGATGCGCTTCGGCCATGCCGCTGTCGGCGTCCAGCAGCAGCGTGGAGGACAGCACCGGCGCCCCGCAGTAGTCGAAGATCCCCTGGTCGATCTGGGTCTTCATCGCCGCGCCATAGCCTCGCCGGTCGATCATCTGCTGGCCCGCGCCGCCCAGCCCGACCAGATGCACCTGCAGCCGCTGCAGCTTTTTTTCCACCTTGCCGTCGGCACCTTCGTCATAGGCCCAGCCCTGGGTGAAGACGCGGTCGATCCATCCCTTCAGCAGCGCCGGGAACGACCACCAGTAGAGCGGGTAGACCAGCACCAGCGCATCGGCCGCATCCAGCCGGGCGTGCTCGGCGGCGACATCGGCCGGCAGCGTCGTGGTCCTGCGGAAGAACGCGTGGTCCTGGGCGTTGAAACGTGGATCGAAGCCTTCGGCCATCAGATCCACCGAGGTGACCGTATTGCCGGCATCGGCGTTGGCGATGGCCTCACCGATCCGCGCGGCGACCGCGTGGGTGAGCGAGGCCGGGTCAGGATGTGCCACGACAATATGGGTATGCATGAGGGGGCTCTGCTGTTCACTAGTTACCAATGGTAACTACGATTGCGGCCAGCACCAGCACCATCGGTGGAATGCTGTTGCGCGCTGCTGTCGCTGTTGTGCACATCACAGCCACACCGGGCTGCCACGGCCTTGATGCCGGTAAGCGGATGCTTGCCGGACCAACGCAGCATTCGCACGACAACACACCATGCAGAGCAACAACGAACGACCCGCACCGCTACCCCGCCTGCTCCTTGTGGAAGACCAGCTCGATCTGGCTGATCTGATGGAACAGGCCCTGACCGACGAAGGCAACGAAATCGCCCACGCCAACAGCGTCTTCGAGGCATTGGGCATGCTCGACAGTGGCCACTTCGATGGCGCCGTGCTGGACGTGGAACTTCGTGATGGCGTGGTATTCCCTGTAGCCGATCGGCTGCTCGAACTGGGCATCCCCTACCTTTTCGCATCAGCGGTATACGACCAGCTGGTGCCGGTCAGGCATCGGCGAGCGCCCTTCCTGGCCAAACCGTTCCATGTGCAGGGCCTGCAGCGCGCGGTGCGCGAAGCGCTCGGCAGGACGGCCCCCCCGCCGACGCCGCCGCACTAGCCTGCACGCACCTACGGCTTGAACAACCCGTTGAGCTCGGCACC
Organism: Stenotrophomonas sp. 2694; assembly: GCF_040548715.1. Taxonomy (NCBI): domain Bacteria; kingdom Pseudomonadati; phylum Pseudomonadota; class Gammaproteobacteria; order Lysobacterales; family Lysobacteraceae; genus Stenotrophomonas; species Stenotrophomonas sp. 2694. Next base: position 60,013 of record NZ_JBEPSG010000020.1, on the reverse strand, counting down.
GGACGGGGTGGCCGGCAGCGCATCGAATGATCCACTGGCAAGCATCTGCCGGGAGGCGTCGAGAAAGCCGGACCACGCGCTGCGGGCCAGCGCACCGCCGACACTGACCCGGCGCACGCCCAGACTGGCGGCCTGCTGCAGCGTCATCACGCCGGGCGCACCGATCAGCAGGTTGACCGGTTTGCCACCGGCGGCCTCCACCACGGCGCGGATCTGCTCTGCGGTCCGGATGCCGGGCGCATACAGACAGTCGGCACCCGCCTGCGCATAGGCGCGGATGCGAGCCAATGTATCGTCCAGATCGGGTCGCCCGACGAAGAAGTTTTCCGCGCGCCCCACCAGCATCACGTCGTGCCCGCTTTCATCGATGGCACGGCGCGCGGCCTGCAGCCGGGCCACGCTGTCCTCGATGCTGCGCAGCGGATGGTCCGCATCGCCGCTGGAATCCTCGATCGACAGGCCGGCCACACCGGTAGCGATCGCCATCGACACGCTCTCGTGCACCGCCTCCGGGCTGCGGCCAAAACCATCTTCGAAGTCGGCGTTCACCGGTAGATCGGTCGCCGCCACCATCGCCTGCAGATGAGCGAGGATCTCGCTGCGACCCATCGCCCCGTCAGGCTGCCCGTGGGCCCAGGCATGGCCGGAACTGGTGGTAGCCAGTGCCTGGGCACCCAGCCGCGCCAGCGCCACCGCACTGCCCACGTCCCATGGATTGGGCAGCAGGAAGCAACCGGATGCATGAAGCGCCCTGAAGGCAGCGCGGCGGTTTCGGATGGCGTCGGCACTCATCACGGACTCCTGGTGGATACGTCTTCCCCGGCTGCTGCCCGCGCAGTGGTCACCTGGCAGCAGGCTTCACGGCGGCGCGGCCCGGTTCCACTGTCGTCTGCAACTGCAGCCCCTGCAACAGTGCCTTGTCCAGCTTTGCCGCCACGCCCACACTGCGCCCGGCCAGGTTGGCCACCTGGTACTGCACCGCCACGCCCAGCACCTGGGTCGCCTCGGACAGTGTCAACCCATAGGCCTGGCGCAGCCACTGCAGCATGCCCGAGGTGGCGGTGCGCAGCGCATCATCGCTGGAGCCGCCCTGGCCCAGGGTCATGATCTGCGTTGCCGATTCCACCCGCGGCGTTGCGATCGCATGCTGCTTCAGCAGCTCCACTTTCACCACCACATCCAGTGATGTCTCCAGCGCCCACTGCGTGGTTTCGCCATCGCCCTGGAGCGCATGGCCATCACCTAGGTACATCAGGGCACCAGGCTGCTGCACGGGCAGGTAGACCGTATTGCCTTCGACCACGGCGTTGAAGTCCATGTTGCCGCCGAAGTCACTGGTATCGCCGGTTGAAAACGGCGGGTAGCCGAAGCCCGGCGCCAGCGCCAGGCCGCCGAGCATCGGCTTCACCGGCACTTCGAAATGCCGCAGGCCACCACCTGCGCCCTGCGGACGGGCGACGCCCCTGCTGCGGTCCAGCTGCCAGCGCACCGGCTTGCCCAGCCCAGTGGCTTCGGCCGCCACCCGCGGCGTCTTCAAGCGTCCCACCAGGCCATCCAGGCTGTCGGCGTAGTCACGGTTGAGCTTCAACGAGGTGAGCGTGATCGCCAGCGTGTCGCCGGGTTCGGCGCCGACCACGAAAAACGGCCCGACCTGTGGATTGCCGAACAGCGCGCGGGTGACGCCCTTCTCGTCCACGCCGCCGGAGTCCAGCGTACGGGTCTGCACCGAGTCCCCCGGCCAGATCACCAGCACCGGCGCACGGTCGGCGCTGAACGTATTGGAGTAGTCCGTCGGCGTGAACACATGGTGCTGAGGTGCGGTCGAAACCCGCGCCGGTACTTTCCAGGCGCTGAAGGCGTGGACGGCACGCGCCTCGCGGTTGTTGGTGTCCGGCTGATCGCTCTGTCCCTGCATCCGCGCCCCGTCAATGCGCCCGTCGAACTGGTAGCGCTGGCCCTGGCTGTCGGTTGCGGTGAATACCATCTGCCCGGCACCCAGGGTGCCGGTGACCGGGTCGGCGTCCAGACGGCCGGCGATACGCCCGTCCTGCACGTCCACCTGCAGGGTCTGGTAGTTCCTGTTGCCCCACAGGTCGGTGGCAACGATCCATTGTTCGGCAGCCAGCGCATTCAAGGGCAGCAGCGCCAGCAGCACTGCAGGCAATCGCATGGGGGTGGGCACGGCGCGAGCATCCAGGAGCGCCGACATGGCGGGTTGACCCAGTGTAGGAACACCCTGGCAACCTCCGCAGTGTCGAACGTAATGCGGCCCGGCCGCAGTCTTCCGGCAGGGGGGATGGCCGGCACGCGCAATTTCCACTGTCTATAGTGAGCAGACATGCGGCGCACGGCCTTTTCAAACGATCGCTTTAAACACCACTAATTTCGCCGAACTGGACAGCATCCTCAGCTTCCGCCAGACTGCCGCCCTTTCCCGTCAATCGGATCCCATGGCGAAGCTGCTGGTCCTGCATGGCCCCAACCTCAACCTGCTCGGCAGCCGCGAGCCGGAGGTCTACGGCCACACCACGCTGGCCGACATCGACCAGGCGCTGGCCGCCCAGGCCGCTGCCGCAGGTCATGCGCTGGAGAGCCTGCAGTCCAACGCCGAGCACGTCCTGGTGGATCGTGTACAGGCCGCACGCACCGACGGAACGGCCTTCATCCTGATCAACCCGGCCGCCTTCACCCATACCTCGGTTGCCCTGCGCGATGCGCTGGCGGCGGTGGCGGTGCCGTTCATCGAGATCCACCTGTCCAACCCGCATACCCGCGAGCCCTTCCGCCAGCACAGCTATTTCAGCGACAAGGCGGTGGGCGTGGTGTGTGGCTTCGGTGCCGACAGCTACCGCTATGCGATGGACGCGGCATTGGCACGCGTGCAGGCCGCCGCCGCATCATGAGCCTGTCGCGCGTCCTCGCCAGCGTTGTGCTGTGGGCCGGCCTGTGCGGCGCTGCCAGCGCGTTCGACCGCAAGGACGAGGGCATCGACTGCGCGCATCCGACCACCACGATGGAGAGCGACCTGTGCGCCTCGGACGTGGCAGCGGCCGCCGACGTCGAACTCAACACCGTCTACGCCCAGGCACGCAGGCAGTTGCGCACGCCGGCCAACGGCGGCAACTGCAGCTACTGCGGCAACGCCGAACAGGAACTGGTGCTGGCCCAGCGCGCATGGATGCAGCTGCGCGACCACGACTGCCAAGCGGTGTACGCCCTCAATTCCGACGGCACCGCGCGCAACGGCGCGCAGATGCGCTGCCTGATCACCCTCGCGCGCGACCGCACCCGGCAGCTGCGCGACTTCTACGAACTGCTTTGACCCGAGCGCAACGCGCTTCCCACCACACTGACATCAAAGAGCAAAGAGGCCACCATGGATCTCCGCAAAATCAAGAAGCTGATCGACCTGCTGGAAGAGTCGAACCTGGCTGAAATCGAAATCAAGGAAGGCGAAGAGTCGGTGCGCCTGTCGCGCGCTCCGGTGTCCGGCTACGGCATGATGCAGGCCCCGCCGCAGATGATGATGGCCGCTCCGGCCGCTGCCCAGCCGGCCACCCCGGCGATGCCGATGCAGTCGCCGACCGAAGCCTCCACCGGCGGCACCGCCAAGCCGGGCAACGCGCTGCCGGAAGGCCACGTGCTGCGCTCGCCGATGGTCGGCACCTTCTATGCCTCGTCCGCACCGGACAAGCCGGCGTTCGTCAGCATCGGCCAGCAGGTCAAGGCCGGCGAGACCCTGGCCATCATCGAAGCGATGAAGATGTTCAACCCGATCGAAGCCGATGCGTCGGGCACCATCGTCGCCATCCTCGGCGAGAACGGCCAGCCGGTGGAATTCGACCAGCCGCTGTTCGTGATCGGCTAAGGGGCGGCTGCCATGCTCGACAAAGTCGTCATCGCCAACCGAGGGGAAATCGCGCTGCGCATCCTGCGCGCGTGCAACACCCTGGGCATCCGCACGGTGGCCGTGCACTCCACGGTCGACCGCAATCTCAAGCACGTGGCCATGGCCGATGAATCGGTCTGCATCGGTCCGGCGCCGTCGGCGGAAAGCTACCTCAACATCCCGGCGTTGATCGCCGCGGCCGAGGTCACCGACGCCCAGGCCATCCACCCGGGTTATGGCTTTCTGTCCGAGAACGCCAACTTCGCCGAGCGCGTGGAAGAGTCCGGCTTCATCTTCATCGGCCCGAAGGCAGACACCATCCGCCTGATGGGCGACAAGGTCGAAGCGATCCGTGCCATGAAGTCGGCCGGTGTGCCGTGCGTGCCCGGTTCGGGCGGCCCGCTGGGCGACGACATCGTCGCCAACACCAAGATCGCCCGTGAGATCGGCTACCCGGTCATCATCAAGGCGGCCGGCGGCGGCGGTGGCCGCGGCATGCGCGTGGTGCACGCCGAAGCTTCCCTGAAGACCTCCATTGAAACCACCAAGAGCGAGGCCAAGGCCGCGTTCGGCAATGGCGAGGTCTACATGGAGAAGTTCCTGGAGAACCCGCGCCACGTGGAGATCCAGGTGCTGGCCGACGGCCAGGGCAACGCCATCCACCTCGGCGAGCGCGACTGCTCGATGCAGCGTCGCCACCAGAAGGTGGTCGAGGAAGCACCGGCACCGGGCATCACCGCCGAGCAGCGCGAGCAGATCGGCAAGGTGTGCGTGGAAGCCTGCATCCGCATCGGCTACCGCGGCGCCGGCACCTTCGAGTTCCTGTACGAAGACGGCCGCTTCTACTTCATCGAAATGAACACCCGCATCCAGGTGGAGCATCCGGTCACCGAGATGGTCACCGGCATCGACCTGGTCGCCGAACAGCTGAAGATCGCTGCCGGCCAGAAGCTGTCGATCAAGCAGAGCGATGTGGTGCTGACCGGTCACGCGATCGAGTGCCGCATCAATGCCGAAGACGCCGAAACCTTCGTGCCGAGCCCGGGCACCATCACCGGCTTCCACGCACCGGGTGGTCCCGGCGTGCGCGTCGATACCCACATCTACAGTGGCTACCGCGTGCCGTCGAACTACGACTCGATGATCGGCAAGCTGATCGTGCACGGTCCGGACCGCGAGACCGCCATTGCCCGCATGCGGGTGGCGCTGAGCGAGATGGTGGTCGATGGCATCAAGACCAACATCGCCCTGCAGCAGCGGATCATGCGTGACAAGGGCTTCCAGGCCGGTGGCCAGAACATCCACTATCTGGAAAAGCGCCTTGCCGAGCGCAAGAGCAAGCCGATCGCGTTGACCTGATCGGCAACTGCAGTCGCTGCACATGAAAAGGGCGGGGTTTTCCCCGCCCTTTTTGCGTTTTTACGGTAGCGCCGGGCCATGCCCGGCGGCCTTCCATCGCCACCGCCCACCCGCCGGGCATGGCCCGGCGCTACCGGCGTGGCGTCAGCGCGCGTCGGCCGCGGTCGCCGGAATCTGCGAGTTCGCCAGAGGACGCACGCCGTTCGGCGAGGTCGGATCGACGATCACCATGGTCTCGCTGGACCCATCGGGCCACACCACCTGGAAGGTGCTGCCGGCCGGCAACGACGAGAACGGCACGCCGCTCTGCGCACGGTAAACGGCGGCAACCTGGCTGGCGCCGGCACGGCGTACATCCTCCTGTGCCTTCACCGAGGTCAGCTCCACCTTCGACAGATGCCGGTAGCGGTCCTCGTAGGTGTCGATCATCAGCAGGCCTACCGCACCGGCCGAATAGGCCACGAACAACACCACCCAGAACCAGAACTTGGCCCCATGCAGGAATCGACGGTAGTTCATCGCCCGTCCCTCGTGCCAATCAATCGCTTGATCCATTCCTTCATTTTCCCCGCACCTTGCCGCGAAACCGCGGCGTCATACACAAATTCACGGAAGTCCTGCGTCCCATCCGGCGAACAGATCCCTCCATTCGCGCAAAAACTGTTGACCAGCACGCTGTCGGCTCCACAGGGAAGACCGAGTTCGCAGGCCGCAACCCGCCATGCCAGTTCACTCAGCTGTTCACCGGCCACCATGCCGGTCAATGCCTTGTCGCCCGCCGCACGCAATCCCATGCCCGGCGCGATCGCCATGTACGCCTCCGGATCGCGCGAGGTACGTACGCGTTCAACCAGGTCGCGGCGGTACTGCTCGCTGTCCTGCAGTGGCTCACCTTCGGCAAACAGCGCCGCTTCGGCAGCGAGGTTGCCCTGCTGGGCCGCACGACGACGCTCACCGAGCACCAGTGCCGGCCCCAGCTTGTCGCCGGGCACGAAGCCACCGCAGCGCTGCGCCACCCGTTCGCGCGCCTCCACCATCTCCGGTGCAGCACTCAGGCCAAGGCCGGACAGCACGTTGTTGTCCAGCCGGTAGCCACCCGGGTCAACGGCGTACTGCGCGCAGTAGTCGTAGACCCGGCTGAGCATCCAGCGCGCCTCGTGGTTGCCCTGGTCGGCCTGCACGCGCAGGCGCTGCGCGTAGGCGTACAGATCGGTGGCACTTTCGATGTCGGCGCGGATATCCAGCGGCAGGCCCGAAGGCAGCGCGGTGCCGGGTTCGAACGCAGCGAGGCGGCGTGCCAGCGCTTCGGGCATCACCGGTGCCAACGCCCCCTGCACATCGCCGGCCGGGGCAGCCAGCGGCGCATCGACGCGCGCGTCCATGTCCCGGCTGTGCCCATTGGCCCGATAGCCGGCCACGCCCAGCACGGCCACGGCCGGCAGGACGAGCAACCAGGTTTTCAGGGTCGGGGCGAAAGCCATCGGCAACGTTCGCTGGTACGGCGCACAGGAAAGCGCCGAGTTTAGCAAGGCCCGTGAGGCCTGTCTGAACCGGCTTCGTTCATCTCAAGGCATACGGAGACGCCCTGATGGTCTAGCATGGCCCCCTTTCCCGCGATTGCCCTCACCGCCATGCCGTTCCTGGAACTGACCCTGCGTTGTACCGAAGCCACCCAGCCCCGATATGAGAATGCGCTGGAGGATGTGGGCGCGCTGGCGGTGACCCTGCTTGATGCCGAAGCCGACACCAGCAACGAACAGGCCATCCTCGAACCCGGCGTGGGTGAGACCCCGCTGTGGGACACCTTGGTGCTCAGCGCGCTGTTCCCGGCCGACAGCAATGCCTTGCTGCTGCTGGCCGCGCTGGAAGCCTTCGATCCGGAGCTGGACTGGAGCAACGGCAGCTTCCGCGCCGTGGAAGACGAAGACTGGGAGCGCGCGTGGCTGGACCAGTTCCAGCCGATGGACTTCGGCAGCCGTACCTGGATCGTGCCGTGGAACCACGAGCTGCCGGAAGCCGCGCAGGCCGCCGACGCCGCCATCGTGCGCCTCGACCCGGGCCTGGCCTTCGGCTCGGGCACCCACCCGACCACCGCGCTGTGCCTGCGCTGGCTGGACCAGTTGGCCGTTGATGGCCAGCTGCAGGGCCAGCGCGTGCTCGACTTCGGCTGTGGTTCGGGCATTCTCGCCCTGGCCGCACTGAAGCTCGGTGCCGCCCAGGCCATTGGCGTGGACAACGACCCGCAGGCGTTGATCGCCACCGCCGACAATGCCGAACGCAACGGCGAACAGGCACGCATGCAGGTGTACCTGCCGCAGGACGAACCGGTCGCCACCTACCCGATCGTGGTCGCCAACATCCTGGCCTCCGCGCTGGATGCACTGGCCGAACTGCTGGCCGCCCGTGTCGCCAGCGGTGGTCGCATCGCCCTGTCGGGCATCCTGCATGGCCAGGAAGACGAACTGCTGCAGCGCTATGCGGCCTGGTTCGACGACCTGCAGGCCACCCAGGATGGCGACTGGATGCGCATCACCGGCGTACGCCGCGCCTGATCGTGGTTGAATGACCGCTGGATCCGAGCCCGCGCCCTGAGCATGTCCGAGCCGAACCCACCGCGCCGCCCCCTGGCCACGTTCCTGCGCACCGCGCCGGGACGCGATGCCACGCCTGAAGCCACCGAACCGCGCGAACCGGCGCCGACCGATGCAGCGCCGGTGATCGAGGACATCGACCCGGCAACGGACATCGTGGCGGCAACCGAAACAGAACCGCTGGCCGCCGCTGATCCAATCATCGAGCCGGACTTCACCGCCAAACCCGGCATCGTTGCCACTGCCGCCGATGCGCCCAGCTTCCTTGGCGTGCGCCCGCGGGCGCTGCCCACCCCTCGCTGGCATTGGCTGCTGGTGGCCGCGCTGGCGCTGCTGCTGTTGCTGCAGAGCGTGCTTGCCGATCGTGCACGGCTGGCCGCCGATGCCGGTACCCGGCCGTGGATCGGTGCGCTGTGCAGCGTGCTGCGCTGCGAGCTGCCCGCCTGGCGCGAGCCCACTGCATTGACCATGACCAGCCGTGAAATCCGCCCGTTGCCGGCCCAGCCCGGCGTGCTGCAGATCCAGGCCAGCATCCGCAACGACGCGCGCTGGCCGCAGGCATGGCCGGACCTGCGCCTGTCGCTGTCCGATGCCGATGGTCGTGTGATCGGCACCGGCGTGTTCGCACCGGCGCAGTACCTCGGCGAAAACCCGGGTGCGGCCCCTCTGGAACCGGGCCAGAGCGCACGCATCGCCTTCCGCGTGCAGGAGCCTGCCGCATCCACGGTCGCATTCACCTTCGAGTTCCTTTGACCTGGGCCGGACCGTCCGGCCGTGGCAGGTCGGGCACGCTCGCGCTAGACTGACGGCAATCACCTCATCCGGTCCGGCGCCCCGCGTGCATGGACCAACCAGATCGGGAACCCCCTTGAACGCTGTCCTTTCTCGTCCTGACAACAGTCGTGGCGCTGCCCGGCCACCGCTGCGCGAACATGTGGCCCAGTCCGTGCGCCGTTACCTGCGCGACCTCGATGGCTGCGATGCGGACGATGTCTACGAGATCGTACTGCGCGAGATGGAGATTCCACTGTTCGTGGAAGTGCTCAACCACTGCGAAGGCAACCAGAGCCGCGCGGCCGCGATGCTGGGTATCCACCGCGCCACCCTGCGCAAGAAGCTGAAGGAATACGGCATCAGCGCGTAAGCGCAGCAGGGGTAGTGCCGGCCGCTGGCCGGCAACCGCAACACACTGTCATCATTCATGGGGTTGCCGGCCAGCGGCCGGCACTACCGGCTCCGGTAGATCCACGCCATGCGTGGATGGCCCGCCGGCGGAATCACCCGCCGCCACCCGCCTTCCAGTAGTAACGCACCACGTGGAAGAACACCGGCGCGGCGAAGCACACTGAATCCAGCCGATCGAGCATGCCGCCATGGCCCTCGATCATGTTGCCCCAGTCCTTGATGCCGCGGTCGCGCTTGATCGCCGACATCACCAGGCCGCCCCAGAACCCCATCAGGTTGATCAGCAGCGACAGGCCGAACGCCTGCAGCGGCGTGAACGGGGTGATCCACCAGAGCGCGGCGCCCAACGCGCTGGCACAGAGCACGCCGCCGACGAAGCCTTCCACCGTCTTCGACGGCGACAGCTTCGGTGCGATCAGGTGCTTGCCCAGCAGCTTGCCCCAGATGTACTGCAGCACGTCCGACGACTGCACCACGATCACCAGGAAGGCGAACAGCAGCACGTTGCGCGCCGGATCGTAGCCCGGCACGCGCAGGTTCAGCAGCAGCGGCACGTGCGAGATGCAGAACACGCAGATCATCAGGCCCCACTGCACCTTCGACGTGCGCTCCAGGTAGTGGGTGGTGTCACCACCGATGGTGGCCAGGATCGGCAGGAACAGGAACGCGTACACCGGGATCAACAGCGTGTACATGCCATACCAGTCGATCCACACCAGGTAGTACTGCCACGGCAGCACGATGTAGAACGCGGCCAGCAACGCGTAGTAGTCACCTGATCGTGTTGGCGCCAGGGTGATGAATTCGCGCAGTGCGAACAGCGAGATGATGGCGAACAGCACGATCACTCCGGCGCGCCCGAAGAACAGCGCCAGCCCGACCACGATGGCCATCACCCACCACGCGCGGATGCGCGAGACCAGGTTGGCGATCACCGCGTTGGGCTGTCCACGCTGGCGCCAGCGCAGGGTTTCGGACACCAGCGTGGCCAGCACCAGCACGGCACCTACGCCCGCGAACAGCAGCCCTGTCTGCTGGCCCACGCTGCGTGCGGCAAGATCACCGGACACATCGATCATGAAGCTCATGCACGGCCTCCGTTCGGGGCCAGGGCCAGCAGCGCCTGCCGGCTGCGTGCCAGGAACGCCGCCTTGTCCTCATCGGCCTGCAGCCGCAGCGGCGTACCGAAGGTTGCCGTGCACAGCAACGGCAGCGGCAGGAAACGCCCTTTCGGCATCACACGCTTGAGGTTGTCGATCCACACCGGCACGAACTCCAGCTCCGGGCGTTGCCGGGCCAGGTGGTAGATGCCGCTCTTGAACGGCAGCAGCGGCTCATCACCGATGTTGCGCGTGCCTTCCGGAAACAGGATCAACGAACAGCCCTCGTCCACCGCGTCACGCAGCACCTGCAGCGGATCCTGATGGCGGTTGCCGGCCTCGCGCTCCACCAGTACGCCATTGAATACCGCGTCGATCAGGTAACGACGCAGACCGTCGCGCTGCCAGTACTCGGCGGCGGCGACCGGCCGCACCTGGCGCCGCAGCGCCGGCGGCATCGACGACCAGATCAGCACGAAATCACCATGACTGGCATGGTTGCCGTAGTACACGCGGTGCTCGCTGGACGGCGCGCAGCCAACCCACAGCGCGCGTGCGCCGGTCACTACATGGATGGCCGCGCTGCAGGCGCGGGCGACCAGTTCAGCAAACATCGGCACCTCCGGTCAGGTCTGCGGCCACAGCACGGCCAGCAGCAGGGCAGCGAACTGCAGCAGCGTGGCGGCGTACTGGCGCATCAGCAGACGCCGCATGCCGGTCCAGCGCGCATCCCAGCCACGCGTCGGCGCCTCTGCGTCCAGCCTGCGCAGGCCAGCGGTGTGCAGCGCCTGGTCCACGCGTTGTGCCGCGACTTCACCCTGCAGGCCCTCCTGCTGCAGCAGGCGCAGCAGGCTGGCGTCCAACTGCACCCGCACCGCGTAGTACGCCTGCACAACACCTGCAACCAGGCTCAGCAGCAGCAGGCCAGCGGCGAACATCGCCAGCCCAGGCTCGATGCCCAGCAACAACAGGGCCACCAGCAGCAGGCCCAGCGACAACGCGGCAGGCAATCGCCCCTGCCGCAGCAGCAGATGCATCATCGGCAGATCGGGCACGGCGCTCATGCAATGGTCTCCTGCGCGGCAGCGGCCGCGATCACCTGTAGATGAACGTCGTGCAGCACGATCGACGGCCGCGCGCCACGCACGATCGACACCGCGTCGGCCACATCGCGCGCACGGCCGGTGCGCAGCAACCAGGTCGCCAGGCTGGCCGCGCTACGCGAATACCCCAGCGCACAGCAGACCAGGACGGGGCCTTGGCCGCGCAGGCGTTCAATGGCATCTGCCGCGGCGCGCAGCTGCGCCGCCGAGGGCACCACCAGGTCCAGCATCGGCACGCTGGCGTACGCTGCTCCCGGCGCGCGGCAGGACAGCTCCGCACAGGTGTCGACCACGCCCACCAGCGGTGCCGGCAGTGCGGTACCTGGCAGGCGCCCCAGCCAGACAGCGTCGACGACCGGCACCGGCTGCGGCGCGCGGCGCGTCCACAACCGCGAGTTGATCCACGCCGCACCCAGGTACGGTGCCAGCAGCCAGCGCGCGGCCATCGTCAACCGGCCGGCGCGCTTCTGGAACACCGCCGTGCCCAGCCCGGCATAGGCCAGCGACACCAGCAGCAACGACACCACGGGCCACAGCAGCCACAATGCGGTGCCGCGCAGCATCACCACCGGCACCAGCAGCAGGCCGGCACCCAACACATACAACGCGGCCAGCCGCCAACGCTTCGGGTCACCTGCAGCCTGCCAGGCACGCAACGGCGGCGTGCCCTGCTCTGGCCACAGCCACACGCACAACCAGCCGGCCAGCAGCCCGGTGGGAATGTCGATGAAGTGATGCTGGAACGTGGTCAGCACCGAAATGCCGATCAGCAGCGCCCACACATGCAGCACCAGCCGCCAGACCCCGTGCAGGTACTGCGCGAACTTCACCCACAGCACGATCAGCAGCACGATATGCAGCGACGGCGCCTGGTTGAATGGCTTGTCGAAGCCCAGCAGCACGTCGAACAACCAGCCGAACACACCGCCGATTTCCGGCCGTTCGAAGCTGAAGCGCAACGGCCACAACAGGAAGCACGCCACCGCGATCACCTGCGCGCTGAGCAGGCGCAGCGCGTGCCGGTCCAACTCCAGCCGGCGCCGGCACAGGAAGAACGAGATCGCATAGAACAGGTCGATCGACCAGTACGGCACGATCGTCCACGGCACGAACGGAATCCGCGCCTCCCAGGCAAATGCCATCACCGGCAGCTGGGCATGGCGGCCGGCCATCCAGTTGGCGAAGCCATAGCTGGCGAAGAAGAACGGACCGAGCAGGGCCAGCCACAGCAGGGCGCGCCGCCAGGGGCGCGCCTCGCTGGATGATGCGGTTGCCGCCAGCGTCGCCATCACGCGATCCGTCGTGCCAGCGATACGGTGAAGATGCCGAAGTCATCGATGCGCTGGGCCACCTTCTGGAAGCCGGCCAGGCGCACCAGTTCGTCCATCTCGTGCTGGGTACGGCGGCGCATCACCCACGCCGCGCCACCACGATGGCTGGTCAACGCACGCGCGATGAACTCCAGCTGCGGATGCCACGGCTGCCCGGTATAGGCCAGGTAACCGCCCACCGACACCGTCGCAGCGATGCCCTGCAGCGAACGCAACACCGCATCGTTGTCGGGGAACAGTTCGTAGAGGCCGGACACCACCGCCAGCGTCGGCGCCGGTTCCACTGCTGCCAGCTGCGCCGGATCGAACGCATCGCCCTGTTCGAAGCGGGCGATGTCGGCCGCGCCGAGGCGCTCGATCAAGGCCTTGCCCTGCGTTACGTTCAGCTCGCTGAAATCGCGCAGCACGATGCGGTCGGCACGCTGTTCGCCCTGGCCGAGTGCTTCCAGCACGTAACGGCCATGGCCGGCCGCCACGTCCAGTACGCGCACCGGCGCGCCCTGCCCGCGCAGTCGCTGGGCGGCATCGCGCAGCAGTTCCTGCAGGTGCTTGCCGCGCACGCGGATGCCGCGCCAACCGATCGCATCCAGATAGTTGCGGTCGACCATCCGGCCCAGCGGGCCCTTGCCCCGCGCCTCATCACGGTAGATGTAGTCCAGCGTGCTGCCCGAATCGAAGCCGGTCTGCAGGCCCAGCGCGATGCCCTCCGACAGCGTGCCGCCGAAACGCAGGCCACCGCGCACCACGCGCCAACGCAGGTCGGCCAGGCTGTTGCGCTCCGGTGGCCACGACAGGATCTCCGATTCCTCGAAGGTCGGGCCATGCCGATGCGCATCGCGCCGCGACAGCTCCTGCAGCGGTTCGGCAAAGCGTGCCTGGATGAAGCTGCGGATACGCGCCAGCGCCGGTGCACGGTCACGCTCGCCGAGGGTGTCGTGGAAGAAGCCCGGCAGGTGCACGCGCTCCTTGATCGGGCTGGACAGGCGTTCGTAGAAGCGGTCCTGCGGGCCGCGATGCACCACGAAGTCCGAGCCCGATACCAGCAACTGCACCGGCACGCTGATCGCCTGCGCGTCGGCCACGATGCGGTCGGCCGCTTCGTACAGGCCCAGCAGCACGCGCACCGAGATCGGCCGGGTGATCAGCGGATCGGTGCGGTAGCTTTCCACCCGTGCCGGGTCGTGGGTCAGCCACTGCGGCTTGACGTAGCTGTTGACGAAGAAGTTGCCGCGCAGTTTCTGCATCAGCGCCAGTCCAGCGCGTGCGAACGGCACGTACAGCTTCACCTTGAATGCCGGCGAAGCCATCACCAGCGCGCGCAGCCGCGGCGCATAGTCATGCACCCAGGTGGCGGCAACCACCGCCCCCACGCTCTGCGCGATCACCACGATGTCCTCCACCGCGATGCCATGCTCGGCACTGATGTGGGCGATGAAGCTGTCCAGGTCGCGCACCAGCGCCGGGAAGCCCGGTGCGTCGCCGCGCGTGCCGGGCGAGCGACCATTGCCGCGCGCATCCCACGCGAAGAACGCGGTGTCGGGCAGGTCCAGCTCGTCGACCAGATGGGTGACCCGGCCGGAGTGTTCATGGCCGCGATGCAGCAGCACGATGGCCTTGGCCGGCGTGGTTGCCGTGGTGCTCGGCCAGTACCGGTAGAACAGCGGCACCTGGTCGAAGCTGTGGAATTCCCGTTCCTGCGCCTGACGCATGCAATCTCCGTATGGATAGGGCGTGTAATCGTGTTGTGCTTACCGCTGCGATATCGCCGCGGCTTCCTTCAATCCCTGGCGTACGCGACGGACCACCGTCACCCCACACAGCAGTGCGGCCAGTGCGGCGACCGCGCTGACCACGGTTGCGCCTGCCCAGCCAAACGCCAGCAGCAGGCCCAGCACGCCGATCACGAACGCACGGTCGCTCTTGCCCATCGGGCCGTCATAGCGGCGGCTGGCGCCGACCATCAGGCCCAGCACGCCGGCGTACTCGCTCAGCGCGGCGGCCCAGGCCAGCAGCCACAGTGCCTCGGGGCGCACGCCCGGTACGCTGAGCAGGCTCAGGTACAGCGCCGCGTCGGCGATCACATCGCACAACTCGTTCAGATAGGCGCCCAGCCGCGATTGCTGGCCGAATTCGCGGGCCAGCATGCCGTCGACGGCGTTGAGGGCCATGCGCAGCAGCATCCACAGCGGCAGGGCCAGATACAGCAGCGGCTGGGTGGGAGCGCAGCACCACACCGCAGCGGCCACCAGCAGCGAGACCACGGCCGCAGCCACGGTCACCGTGTTGGCGGTGATCCCCATGCGGTACAGGCCGTGTACGGCCGGACGCAGCAGGTCCTGGAAACGTCCTTTCAATGCATAGATCGACACGATCTGAACCCGCTAATCCTTGGCAGTGCGGGCACAGCCTACCTGATTGCGACAGCGCCACGTATCGAATTGCGCCCAATGCCGGCCCATGCAGGTGCTGTCGAGCGAATCAGGAAGGGAGTCTGCACCGGCCAATTTCCCCCACCAGCGCCCGCCACCGGCCCCCACCGCCTACAATATCGGCCCCGCTCCGCTGCCGATTGCCCTGTCCCCATGACTGCTGATCTGTTGCCCGTCCGCCGGGCCCTCCTCTCCGTTTCCGACAAGACCGGCCTGGTCGAGCTGGCCACCGCGCTGGCTGCACGCGGCGTGGAGCTGCTGTCCACCGGCGGTACCGCCAAGGCGATCCGCGATGCGGGCCTGGCCGTGAAGGACGTCGCCGAGGTCACCGGCTTCCCGGAAATGATGGATGGCCGGGTCAAGACCCTGCATCCGATGGTGCATGGCGGCCTGCTGGGCCGCTCCGGCCTGGACGACGCGGTGATGGCCGAACACGGCATCGGTGCCATCGACCTGCTGGTGCTGAACCTGTACCCGTTCGAATCGGTCACTGCCAAGGCCGACTGCACCCTGGCCGACGCGGTGGAGAACATCGACATCGGCGGCCCGGCGATGCTGCGCTCGGCGGCCAAGAACTTCGCCCGCGTGGCGGTGGCCACCGACCCGTCGCAGTACGCCGAACTGCTGGCCTCGCTGGATGCCAACGACGGCCAGCTGTCGGCCGGCACCCGTTTCGCCTTCTCGGTGGCCGCATTCAACCGCGTTGCCCAGTACGACGCGGCGATCAGCAACTACCTGTCGGCCGTCACCGCCACCGACGCCGCCGTGCCGGTGCGCGCCGAATACCCGGCGCAGATGAATTCCACCTTCGTGAAGGTGATGGACCTGCGCTACGGCGAAAACCCGCACCAGAGCGGCGCGTTCTATCGCGACCTGCATCCGGTGCCGGGCACGCTGGCCACCTTCCAGCAGCTGCAGGGCAAGGAGCTGAGCTACAACAACCTGGCCGATGCCGATGCAGCCTGGGAATGCGTGCGCCAGTTCGACGCGCCGGCCTGTGTCATCGTCAAGCATGCCAACCCGTGCGGCGTGGCCGTTGGCGCCGGCAACGGCGATGCCTACGAGCTGGCCTACGCCACCGACCCGACCAGCGCCTTCGGCGGCATCATCGCCTTCAACAAGCCGCTCGATGCAGCCACCGCGCAGGTGATCCTGGACCGCCAGTTCGTTGAAGTCCTGATTGCGCCGGACTACGAACCGGCCGCGCTGGAATACGCGCAGAAGAAGGCCAACGTGCGCGTGCTGCGCATCCCGCACGGCGATGGCCTGAACAACTTCGACAACAAGCGCGTGGGCTCCGGCCTGCTGCTGCAGTCGTCGGACAACCGCGGCATGACCCGCGACGAACTGAAGGTGGTCAGCAAGCTGGCACCGACCGACAAGCAGTTCACCGACCTGCTGTTCGCCTGGAAGGTCGCCAAGTTCGTGAAGTCCAATGCGATCGTCTACGCCAAGGACAACCGCACCATCGGCGTGGGTGCCGGCCAGATGAGCCGCGTCTACTCGGCGCGCATCGCCGGCATCAAGGCCGCCGACGCGAACCTGGTGGTCGAAGGGTCGGTGATGGCCTCCGATGCGTTCTTCCCGTTCCGCGATGGCATCGATGCCGCTGCCGCCGCCGGCATCAAGGCAGTGATCCAGCCGGGCGGTTCGATGCGCGATGCTGAAGTCATCGCCGCCGCCGACGAACATGGCCTGGCCATGGTGTTCACCGGCGTCCGGCACTTCCGCCACTGATACCTGGAGCGACACGGATGTCTGCAGTCTCTTTGAAACCGCTTGCCGTGCTCGCCTTCGCTGGCACGACCCTGCTGGCCGGCTGCAAGCCGGCTGCCGAGCCCGCACCTGCCCCGCAGGCAGATGCGGCAAAGCCCGCCGCCAGCGAACCGGCGGCGCATGTCAGTCGCACCGCGCGTCTGCAGGCCTTCCTGACCGGGCGTTACGGCAAGGACGCCAAGCTTTCCGGCCAATGGCGCGGCAGCTGGACCCAGGACGATGAAACGCGCGCGATCGACTGGCAGGTCTGCGCCGAGCAGCCGGTGGTGACCGGTGACAGCTGGCAACAACTACTGGCGGTGTGTGGTGCGCTGGTCGATGGCGCGCATATCGACCCGGGAACGATCGAGTTCTTCGTGCTGCAGCCCAAGGGCGATGGCTTCGGGGTAACCAGCGAACTGACCGGCGAGCGCTTCGGCAGTGGTGGCCAGCCCGGCACCGCCAGCATCATCCGCGCCGGCAGCGATTTCTACGGCTTCCGCGTCGAGGATGGCTGGTTCGGCCAGGGCTTCTCGCTGCTCTCGCAGACCCTGGTGCTGCCGGGCCCGAAAGGCCTGACCAGCACCGGCAACGTGCGCAGCCACATCGACAACGACGCCCAGTACGAATGCGAGAACGTCGATGCGGCCGCCGATCCCGATGCCGCCGAAGACTGCCGCACCCGCCGCTTCAGCATCGATTTCGCGCTGCGTTTCGACGACAGCGACCGCAGTGCGCGCATCTGGCCACTGCTGATCGAGGAATCCGGCAACACCTGCGGCGGCAAGCGGGTGCGTCAGGAGCACCGCTTCACCCTGGACCCGAAGTCCTGGACCTACTCCTTCCCCGAATCGCTGCGACGCGAAGGCTGCGAATGACGCACACGCGCCGCCGGGGACCTGGAACTTCCCTTCCCACGCAATCTGGAATCTCGTGATGAACGTACTTGTCATCGGCTCTGGCGGCCGCGAACACGCCCTGGCATGGAAGCTGGCCCAGTCCTCCCGTGTCACTGAAGTGCTCGTGGCGCCCGGCAATGCCGGCACCGCCAACGAAGACAAGTGCCGCAACGTGGCGGTGAAGGTCACCGACATCGATGGCCTGCTCGCCCTGGCCCAGGCCGAAGGCGTGGCGCTGACCGTGGTCGGCCCGGAAGTGCCGCTGGTGGCCGGCGTGGTCGACCGCTTCCGCGCCGCCGGCCTGCGCATCTTCGGGCCGACGGCGGCGGCCGCGCAGCTGGAAGGCAGCAAGGCCTACGCCAAGGATTTCCTGGCACGCCACAACATCCCCACCGCGTTCTATTCGGTGCACACCGATATCGAGCCGGCACTGGCCTACCTGCGCGAGAAGGGCGCACCGATCGTGGTCAAGGCCGACGGCCTGGCCGCCGGCAAGGGCGTGATCGTGGCCATGACCCTGGCCGAGGCTGAAGACGCAGTGCGCGACATGCTCTCGGGCAACGCCTTCGGCGATGCCGGCGCACGCGTGGTGATCGAGGAATTCCTCGACGGCGAGGAAGCCAGCTTCATTTCGATGGTCGATGGCGTGCATGCACTGCCGATGGCCACCTCGCAGGATCACAAGCGCGTCGGCGACGGCGACACCGGCCCGAACACCGGCGGCATGGGTGCGTACTCGCCGGCCCCGGTGGTCACCCCGGACGTGCACGCCCGCGTGATGCGCGAGGTGGTGAACCCGACCGTGCAGGGCATGATCGCCGACGGCATCCCGTTCACTGGTTTCCTCTATGCCGGCCTGATGATCGATGCCAGCGGCGCGCCGAAGGTGATCGAGTTCAACGTGCGTTTCGGCGACCCGGAAACCCAGCCGGTGATGCTGCGCCTGCAGTCGGACCTGGTCGACCTGGTGGACGCGGCGATCGATGGCCGCCTGGACCAGGTGGACGCGCAGTGGGATCCGCGCCCGTCGCTCGGCGTGGTGCTGGCCGCCAGGCCGTACCCGGAAACGCCGATCACCGGCGAGGTGATCTCCGGCCTGGATGATGTGCCGGCAACGGCCAAGGTGTTCCATGCAGGAACGACGCTGGATGCGCAGGGCCAGGTGCTCAGCGCAGGTGGCCGCGTGCTGTGCGTGGCAGCACTGGGTGACAGCGTGCGCGAGGCGC
The DNA here is from genome assembly GCF_040548715.1 of Stenotrophomonas sp. 2694. Taxonomy (NCBI): domain Bacteria; kingdom Pseudomonadati; phylum Pseudomonadota; class Gammaproteobacteria; order Lysobacterales; family Lysobacteraceae; genus Stenotrophomonas; species Stenotrophomonas sp. 2694. The sequence continues at coordinate 41,146 of NZ_JBEPSG010000020.1, read as the reverse complement.
AGGCGAACGCGTACGCGGGCGTGGCGAAGGTGACCTGGGCCAACGAGTTCCACCGCACCGACATCGGCTGGCGCGCGATCGCGCGGGAAATCTGAGACCGCGCTGATCCACGCGTGGCGTGGATCTACTGGATCGCGAAGTAGATCCACGCCATGCGTGGATCCAGCAGGAAAAAAAAGGCCCGGCAATGCCGGGCCTTTCCATTACTCAAACGCTTCGCCGCCTTATGCGGTGAACAGCGCCTTCATCTTCTTCAGCGCGTTCGCTTCAACCTGGCGGATACGCTCGGCCGATACGCCGTACTCGTCCGCCAGCTCCTGCAGCGTCACCTTGCTGTCCGCATCCAGCCAACGGCGGCGGATGATGTCGCGCGAACGCGCATCCAGTTCCGCCAGGCCTTCGCGCAGCAGCTGCATCTGGTTGTCTTCGCTGTCCTCGCGCTCGTAGGCCATCGACGGATCTTCGTCATTGGCCACCAGATACGCAGCCGGCGACGGCGGCGCGTGGTCGTTGTCTTCATCGGTGGGGGCATCGAAACCGATATCGCGGCCGGACAGGCGCGATTCCATTTCCAGCACCTCGCGCTCGGACACGTTCAGGTCCTTGGCCACCGCACTGACTTCGGCCGCGTTCATCCAGCCCAGGCGCTTCTTCGACTTGCGCAGGTTGAAGAACAGCTTGCGCTGCGCCTTGGTCGTGGCGACCTTCACGATGCGCCAGTTCTTCAGGATGAACTCGTGCATCTCGGCACGGATCCAATGCACGGCGAAGGACACCAGGCGCACGCCCATGTCGGGGTCGAAGCGCTTGACCGCCTTCATCAGGCCGATGTTGCCTTCCTGGATCAGGTCGCCCAGCGCAAGGCCGTAGCCGTTGTAACCGCGGGCCACGTGCACCACGAAGCGCAGGTGCGAATGCACCAGCTCACGGGCAGCGTCCAGATCGTTGCCGTCGCGGAAGCGACGGGCCAGGTCCTGTTCGTTATCGACCGACAGCACCGGAATCTGGTGCACGGCACCGATATAGGCGTCCAGCGAACCGAGCGCACTGGGAATCGGCAGATTGTTTGCCACAAGGGCAGTAGAGGTGTTCTGGCTCATAGGCACCCATCTTAGCAGTCTGGGATTTGGACTGCTAAAGGAGGAAAAAGTTCCAGCATTCCACAGATGAAACACTGGTCCCAAACAGAACCCTACCGTAACGCGATTTGATGACAGTGGCGAGCGCGCTTTTCGGGATACACAATCCCTTGGAATTCAACCCACTAGCGCGGAAAGCCCGGCTATTCCGGGTCAAAGGCAGCTGAACAGGTGGCGGTTTCGCCCATTCACCATGGGGCAGCGTTGTTCGCCGTTCAGCCCGATGGCGCCAGCGTCGCCCGCGGCGGCAGCGACCAGTCGATCGGCGCCTGCCCGCGGCGCTGCAGGTACTCGTTGGCCATCGAGAAATGACGGCAGCCGAGAAAGCCGCGGTGGGCCGACAGCGGCGAGGGATGCGGGGCTTTCAGCACGCGGTGGCGGCCGGTATCGATCACCTTGCCCTTCTGCTGCGCGTAGGCACCCCAGAGCATGAACACCAGGCCCTCGCGCTCGCGGTTCAACACGTCCACCACATGGTCGGTGAAGCCTTCCCACCCGCGCCCCTGGTGCGCACCGGCCTTGCCCTCTTCCACCGTCAGCACCGCGTTGAGCAGCAGCACGCCGCGCTGCGCCCACGGGATCAGGCAGCCGTGGTCCGGGCGGGCAATACCGAGGTCACCCTCGATTTCCTTGTAGATGTTCAACAACGACGGCGGCACCGGCACGCCCGGCTGCACCGAGAAACTCAGGCCATGGGCCTGTCCACGGCCGTGGTACGGGTCCTGGCCGAGGATGACCACTTTCACCTGATCGAACGGGGTCGCATCGAAGGCGGCGAAGATCTGCGGTCCAGGCGGGAACACCGCCGCACCGCTGGCCTTGCGCTGCCGCAGGAAGCTGGACAGCTCGCGCATCTGCGGCTGCAGCAGGTAATCGCCCACACGCTGCTTCCAGCTCGGTTCCAGCTGGATCGCCGGGGTGTCCACTACTTCATCGATCATCGCAACACGTCATCGCAACAGAGGTCCATCATTCAACCGGGCCAGCCGCAGCTGGAACAGCACCTTGGTGATCAGCAGGCGCTCTTCGATCGGCTTCAGCACCAGATCGTTGGCGCCGGCCTGGAGCAGGCCGGTCTGGTTGTGCGGATTGCCATCGCCGGTCATCACCAGCACCGGCAGGCGGCGCTTGCCGTAGCCGAAGTCCACGCGCACGCGCTGCACCACGTCGCGGCCGCTCAGCTCTCCCTTCAGGGTCACATCGGTCAGCACCAGATCGATGCGATGGCGGCTGCGCCCGAGCGATTCGGCGGTGAGCAGGGTAAACGCCTCTTCGGCGCTGACCACATGCATCACGTTGAGCTGCTGGCGCTCGAGCATGCGCTTGGTCGCCTCGGCCACCACCCGGCTGTCCTCGATGTAGAGAATGGTCGCGCCGGGAATGGTCTGCGGCTGCACGTAGCCGCGCACGAAGGTCGCCAGGGCCTCGTGGCCCAGCGATTTGTCGAAGTAGTCGGTGACATACTCGGTGAAGCGGCGCTGCTCCAGGTGCTGCTGGGCGTCGCCAGAGACCACGATCACCGGCACATAGGCCTGCCCTGCCGCTTCGCGCACCATCCGCGCCAGCGCCAGGCCGTCGCCATCGCGCAGGGTCAACGAGGTGGTGACCAGATCGACCGGCCCCTGCGCCAGCGCATGCTGTGCGTCTTCGATGCTGTCGCAGCCGATCACCTCCACGCCCGGCAGATCGCGCTGCAGGACGTCGGCGATCAGCTTGCGCACCAGCTTGGAGCCGTCAACCACCATCACCCGCGTCGCGGGCCCTTCAAGGTGCTTCAGCGCTTGCGGTTGCATGCCGGTCTCAGGTGTCGGTCGGGCGGGTCTGGCGGAGGAAGTGGCCGGTCACCAGCCATGCACCCAGCCAGCCCAGCAACAAGGTGCCAAGCAGCACCAGGCTGCCATGCAGCAGGTCCAGGCCATGCAGCACGAACGGGCTGCCGTAGCTGCGCGACAGCTCGGCCAGCGGCGCGCGCAGGGCGGCACCGGCAATGCCGATCAGGCCCAGCGCGACCGCACCGGCGCCCAGGCCATACCAGGCGCCCAGGTACAGGAACGGGCGGCGGATGAAACCATCGCTGGCGCCGAGCAGCTGCAGCACGCCGATTTCCTCGCGGCGGGCCTGGATGTCCAGGCGCACGGTGTTGCCGACCACCAGCGCGGCACCGGCGCCGAGCAGCACCGACAGCACCTGCACCAGCCGCGCACCAAACGCGAGCCAGGCATCCAGGCGCTGCCGCCACAGGGCGTCGTGCTGCACCAGGTCGGCACCGGGCAGGCTTTCCAGCGCGCGTGCCAGCCGTGCATCGTCCTGGCCCTGGCCGGGGGTGACCACCAGCAACGAGGGCAACGGGTTGTCGTTGAGTGCGTCGATGGCTTCGCCGAGGCCGGCCTGGCGCAGTTCCTCCAGGCCCTGCTCCGGCGTGCGCACGGTGACACTGGCCACGTCCGGCCGGTCGCGCAGCTCCCCGGCCAGGCGCAGCGCACCCGGGCCGTCGACGTCCGCCTTCAGGAAGACATTGATGTCGCGCGACTGCTGCACGCTGCCGGCAAACTGCTTGAGGTTGTCCAGCGCGATCGACAGGCCCAGCGGCAGCGCCAGGGCCAGCGCCATGACCATCACGGTCAGCAGCGTCGCCCACGGCTTGCGGCAGGCACGGCCGAGGCTGAACACCACGCTGTGCACGTGGTGCTGGAACCACACGCCCAGGCGCGACGGCGCAGCAGCTTCGGTGTTTTCGTTCTTGGCCATGGTTACTCCGCCAGATCCTGCGGCGAGATGTCGTCCACCAGCCGGCCGTGGTCGAGGATCAGCACGCGCTTGCGCATGTGGCGCAGCAGCGGCAGGTCATGGCTGACCACCAGCACGCTGGTACCGCGTGCGGGCAGCTCGGCAAACAGGGACATGATCTCGGCTGCCAGGGTGGGATCGAGGTTGCCGGTCGGCTCGTCGGCCACCAGCAGCTTGGGCTCGCCGACGATGGCCCGGGCGATGCCGACGCGCTGCTGCTCACCGGCCGACAGCTGCGAGGGCAGCGCCTTTTCGCGGTGGCCAAGGCCCATGCGCTCGAGCACCGAACGCACGCGCTTGTTGATGTCGCCACGGCGGGTACCGCGCAGGATCAGCGGCAGGGCCACGTTCTCGGCGATGGAGCGGTCCATCAGCAGGCGGTGGTCCTGGTAGACCGCGCCGACCGCGCGTCGATGCCGCGGCACATCGCCGCCGCGCACCTTCAGCAGGTTGCGCTCGTCGAACATCACCGCGCCGCGGCTGGGCCGCTCGTCGAGGTGGATCAACTTGAGCAGGGTGCTCTTGCCCGCCCCGGAGTGACCGGTGACGAACAGCATTTCGCCCGGCGCGACCTCGAAGCTGACATCGGTCAGGGCTTCGTGGCCACCGGCGTACTGTTTGCTGACATTGTCGAAGCGCAGGACACTCATGCCCCGATTATGCAGGACCGGCGCGACGGCGTGGAGATGCCGGGGCGATGGTGGGTGCCGACCGTTGGCCGGCACGCCCCGAAAGCCACCCGACCAACGGTCGGGTGCTACCGCACCGATCAGCTGCCGGACAGCATCCGGCGGATCTTGCGGCCGATACGGGTCAGGAACGAGTCGCCGGCATCGGCGCTGGTACGCACCGGCTTGGCCACCACCTGCACCGGGGTAACCGGGCTGGCGCCGTTGCCGGCGTTGCTTGCCACACCTTCGGCGCCCTCGACCGGACGGCCGTGGCGACGACGACGACGCTTGCGCGGCTTGCGCTCGCCGTCCACCGCACCTTCCGGCGCAGCTTCAGCGCGCGGCGGACGCGGGGCCTGCACGGCGGCAGCTTCAGCCGTCACTGCACCCTCGACTGCGGCGGCAGCAACCTGCTCACCTTCCACACGCGGCTTGCGCGGGCCACGCGGACGGCGTTCGCCGCTGCGCTCGCCATCGCGGCCACCACGCCCAGCGCCAGCACCACTGCCGGAACGACCGCCACTACGGCCGCCGCCACGACGCTCTTCCTCGGCGGCGCGCGCTTCGCGTGCTTCGCGGAAGATCTGGCCGACGCTTTCGTTCTCGTCGCCTTCCTCGCCCGGTGCCGGGGCGGCACGCTCAGGGCGCGGCAGCGAAGTCAGGATCTCGCTGGTGACCGCTTCGACCGGGATCTTCTGTTCGATGTAGGCCTCGATGTCCGGCAGGCCCATCGCATAGCGCTCGCAGGCGAAGCTGATGGCATCGCCTTCCTCGCCCAGGCGGGCGGTACGGCCGATGCGGTGCACGTAGTCTTCGGCGTCGAACGGCAGGTCGTAGTTGTAGACGTACTTGATGCCGTCGATATGCAGGCCGCGGGCGGCCACATCGGTGGCCACCAGGATTTCCAGCTGGCCCTTCTGGAAGCGGTTGAGCAGGCTCTCGCGCTTCTTCTGCGGCACGTCGCCGGACAGCACGCCGACGCGGTAGCCGGAACGCTCCAGCGAACGGGCCACGCGCTCGACGAACACCTTGGTGTTGACGAAGACCATGGTGCGTGCGCCTTCGCTGCGCGACAGCAGGCCCAGCAGCAACGGGATCTTCTCTTCGTCGGCCGGGAAGTAGATGCGCTGGCGCACGCGCGCGGCGGTGATGGTCTCGGCTTCGACCACCAGCTTCTGCGGCTCGTTCATGTGCTCATAGGCCAGCTCGAGCACGCGGTGGCTCAAGGTGGCGCTGAACAGCAGGGTCTGCCGGGTGGAGCGCTCGGGCATGCGGCGCAGCAGGAAGCGGATGTCCTTGATGAAGCCCAGGTCGAACATGCGGTCGGCTTCGTCCAGCACGCAGATCTCGCAGGCGTGCAGCGACACCACCTTGTGCTGCTTGACGTAGTCGATCAGGCGGCCGGGGGTGGCGATGATCACGTCCACGCCCTGCTGCAGGATCTCGCGCTGCTTGTCGTAGTCAACGCCGCCGTAGACCAGCGCGAAACGCAAACCCAGGTCCGAACCGAACTTGACCGCATCCTTGTGGATCTGGATGGCCAGTTCGCGGGTGGGGGCCAGGATCAGCGCGCGCGGGTCTTCCGGCTTGCGATCGGCCAGTGCCGGGCGGGTCAGCAGGCGGTTCACGACAGCGACCAGGAAGGCCAGCGTCTTGCCGGTGCCCGTCTGGGCCTGGCCGGCGACGTCGCCACCGGGCAGCGCGACCGGCAGGGTCAGCGCCTGGATGGGCGTGCAGCGGGTGAATCCGGCTCCTTCAAGACCGGCCTGCAGGGCCGGATGCAGATCAAAGGAGGAAAAAGTCAAATCGGTCAGCGGTTTGTCGCTCATGTGTCCGTCTTGGTATGGCCACGCGCCTGCGGGCGGCGGCACTGAAATCTGTCTGGGGCTCCGTCGCAAACTGCGGCCCCTGCGGCGGGTCGGGCTGGCCGGGACCCCTCGGGTCCGCGCGCCGCACAATGCCCCAGTTTACCGCACTCGGGCCAGCAAACCGGAATCGGGCGTCTCACAGCTTACGGAGACGCACTTCTTCACCCCGCAGTACCGCGCTTGAACAGCGGCGCGGGCTCCCATGGCCTACCGCGCCAGCACCCCCATTTCAGCCATGGACAGTGACATCGGACACATACCGGGCTCAGCATCGATCACGATACGCTGGGTTCCAGCCAGCATCTGTCCCTGCCCTGCGATAGGGGTACACTGCCGGCCGTGAGCGTCCAGGCATCCCGCCGAACGCACCGTGGCAGTCCGCCGCGAGGCAACGACGAGGGTCACGCCACCGGGCATGGCCCAGTTCACCCACCTCCGGCCTGGCCGGGTGCAATCCAAGACGAGAAACCAAGATGAGCGACAAGGTTGTACACGTCGGCGATGCCGACTTTGATAGCGCCGTACTGAATTCCAAGGAACCGGTGCTGGTCGATTTCTGGGCCGAGTGGTGTGGCCCGTGCAAGATGATCGCCCCGGCGCTGGATGAACTGGCCGATGCCTACCAGGGCCGCGCCAAGATCGCCAAGGTCAACGTGGACAACAACCGCGCCCTGGCCGCCAAGTACCACGTGCGTTCGATTCCCTACCTGGTCGTCTTCAAGGACGGCGAGAAGGTGGGCGAGCAGATCGGTGCCGTTGGCAAGGCCCAGCTGGCCGGCCTGCTGGACAAGGCCCTGGCCTGATCCCGCGCTTTCCGGCAGCCGTTTTCGACGGCTGCCGGGCAGGCGCCCCGGCGCCTGACTGAATACCGTATCCGGCGACCCTTGCGTGGCGCCGCGGGCCGATGATAGTGTCGGCACATCCGGCCGCGTTCGCGTGCCGCATCTTCTGGACGCAGTTTCTTCCAGACCCATTCCCAATGTTCGCCGCCCCAGCCGGGCGCTCGCACCTTCAAGCGAGGAATAACGCTCTTGTCCGATAACACTCCCGAAACCGGTAGCGCTGATGCGCCCGCCGAAAAGCGCGTGCGCAAAGCCCGCGTAACCAAGGCTGCCGCTCCGGCCGCCGCCGAAACCAGCGCCGCCCCTGCGCAGCCTGCCCTGCCGCTGGCAGCCGCGCCCGAGGCGCCGGCACCGGCCGCAGCGCCTTCCGCGCCGAGCGCACCCGCCGCCGAGGCCCCTGCCAGCAGTGGCGGCGGCGAAGGTGGCGAGGGCCGCGAATCCGGCCAGCCGCGGCAGTCGCAGCAGAACAACCAGGGCGGTGGCCAGAACCAGAACCCCTACAACCAGGGCGGTCAGCAGGGCCAGCAAGGCCAAGGCAACCGCCGTGACCGTTTCCGCAACCGCCGCGACCGTGATCGCAATGGCGGCGGTGGTGGTGGCGGTGGTGGCAACGGCGGTCGCTTCCGCGACGACGGCATGCCCAACGACAACGGCGAACAGCAGCCGTTCGTACCGCGTCCGCACGCCAACGTCCCCGAAGGCTTCCCGGTCTATTCGCTGAGCGACCTCAAGCGCATGCCGGCCCAGAAGCTGCTGGAGATCGCCGAGCAGCTGCAGATTTCCGAAGGCGTGGCCCGTGCCCGCAAGCAGGACGTGATCTTCGCGCTGCTGAAGGTGCTGACCCGCCACGGCGACGGCGTTGCCGCCGACGGCGTGCTGGAAATCCTGCCGGACGGCTTCGGCTTCCTGCGCGCGGCCGAGGCCAGCTACCTGGCCGGCCCGGACGACACCTACATTTCGCCCAGCCAGATCCGCCGCTTCAACCTGCGTACCGGCGACCACCTGTCCGGCCGCATCCGCTTCCCGAAGGACGGCGAGCGCTACTTCGCGCTGTCGATCGTGGACACCATCAACGGTGAGCCGCTGGAAGCGTCGAAGAACAAGGTGCTGTTCGAGAACCTGACCCCCCTGTTCCCGCGTCGCCGCTTCACCCTGGAGCGCGGCAACGGTTCGTCGGAAGACATCACCGGCCGCATCCTCGACCTGATGGCGCCGCAGGGCAAGGGCCAGCGCTCGCTCATCGTGTCCCAGCCGAAGGCCGGCAAGACGATGATGATGCAGCAGGTGGCCACGGCCATCACCACCAACCATCCGGACGTGCACCTGATCGTGCTGCTGATCGACGAGCGCCCGGAAGAAGTGACCGAAATGCAGCGCACCGTGCGCGGCGAGGTCATCAGCTCGACCTTCGACGAACCGGCCGCGCGCCACGTGCAGGTGGCCGAAATGGTCATCGAGCGTGCCAAGCGCCTGGTCGAGCACAAGAAGGACGTGGTGATCCTGCTCGACTCGATCACCCGCCTGGCGCGAGCCTACAACAACGTCGTGCCGAGCTCGGGCAAGGTGCTGACCGGTGGTGTGGACGCCAACGCCCTGCATCGCCCCAAGCGCTTCTTCGGTGCCGCGCGCAACGTGGAAGAAGGCGGCAGCCTGACCATCATCGCCACCGCGCTGGTCGATACCGGCTCGAAGATGGACGAGGTGATCTACGAAGAGTTCAAGGGCACCGGCAACAGCGAAGTGCACCTGAGCCGTCGCATCGCTGAAAAGCGCGTGTTCCCGGCCATCGACATCAACCGTTCGGGCACCCGTCGCGAAGACCTGCTGATCGAGCCGGAGCTGCTGCAGAAGATCTGGATCCTGCGCAAGCTGCTGCATCCGATGGATGAAATGACGGCGATGGAATTCCTGCTCGACAAGATGAAGAACACCAAGTCCAACGACGAGTTCTTCGGTTCGATGAAGCGCTGATCGCGCGGCATTGATGGAATACGGAAAGGCCCCGCAGTGCGGGGCTTTTTCTTTGGGTGGCGGCAGGACAAACGGCTTCACTTCGCGACTCGTTGATTTGGCGATAATCTGCGGGACAAATGCCTGACTCTCCGCCCCGGCCGCGCTGGCCGGGCCGCCGATTCCCGCTGTTGCCCCATCCGGAGGATCCGGCGGGTCCAGCCCTGCCCGATCCTTCAACCGCATGCGCACACTGTCTCCCCGGCTCAACCTGGGCAAGCTGATCCTTGCCCTGGCCCTGCTCAGCGCCGTCATCGCCCTGGCCAATACGCTGCTTGCCAGCTATCGCGTGCAGCGCGACCAGCTGGTGGGCAACACCCTGGAAGCCAACCGCGTGTACGCCACCAAGCTGGCCGAGACCACGCAGAACTTCCTGCTGGCCGCGCAGCAGCAGCTGGCCTATGCCGCCACCCGGCTTGGCGACAGCGACATGGATCCGGCCCAGGCGCAGGATGAGGCCCGTCGCCTGCAGCTGCAGTCCAGCAGCTTCAACTCCTCGCTGGTGGTGGCCAACGACGGGCGGGTGATCGCGACCTCGCCGCAGAGCCTGCAGCTGCAGGGCGAGATCCTGCGCAGCGCTGGCAACAAGGCAGCGTTGGAACGGCGCCAGCCGATGATCAGCGATCCCTACCAGTCGGCCACCGGCAAGCTGCTGATCTCGATCTCGCACCCGGTGTTCGACCGCAGCGGCCACTACCGCGGCTATGTCAGCGGCACGCTGTACCTGCGCCAGCGCAGTGCGCTCAATACCCTGCTGGGTACGCACTACTACCGCGACGGTTCCTACCTGTACGTGGTGGATCGCCATGGCCGCCTGATCTACCACATCAATCCCCAGGAAGTGGGCACGTATGCGCTCAGCAACCCGGCCGTGAAAGCGGTGATGCGCGGCCAGCGTGGTGCGCAGCAGGTGCGCAACAACCACCGGGTAGCGATGCTGGCCGGTTACGCGCCCGTCGCGGCAACCGGCTGGGGCATCGTCGCGCAGCGCCCGACCGAGGCGACGCTGCAGCCGCTGTCACGGCTGATGTCGGCGGTGATCTGGAATGCCATTCCGCTGGGCGTGTTGTCGCTGCTGATCACCTGGTGGTTCGCCCGCCGCATTTCGTTGCCGCTGTGGCAGCTGGCGCGCAACGTGCAGGACGGCGAAGATACCGGCAACGCGATCAGCCACGTCAATGGCATCCGCGCCTGGTACTTCGAGGTGGCGCAGCTGAAACAGGCGGTGCTGTACAGCTTCAATGCGCTGCAGGACCGGATCGGCACGCTCAACCGCGCCAGCCGCACCGATCCGCTGACCGGACTGCTCAACCGCCGCGGGTTGCAGCAGGCGCTCGACGTGCTGCAGGCGCAGGGCCTGCCGTTCGCGATCCTGGCGCTGGACATCGACCGTTTCAAGTCGATCAATGACGGCCACGGTCATGACATCGGAGATGCGGCCATCGTGCACATCGCCGAACAGATGCGCCGCCATTCGCGCGAGACCGACGTGCTGTGCCGCGCCGGTGGCGAGGAGTTCCTGGTGCTGTTGCCGGGCGTTGGCATCGAAGCGGCCCGGCAGACCGGCGAGCGCCTGCGACAGGCCATCGCCGACGAACCGTTCGCTCCGGTGGGCACCATCACCGTGTCACTGGGCGTGGCCCACTTCCCCAGTTTCCATACCGATCCGGAACAGGCACTGCGCTTGGCCGACAAGGCCCTGTACCTGGCCAAGGAACAGGGCCGCAACCGGGTGGTGGTATACCCGCACGCCGATTGAGCACATCGATTCGAGCGGGATGCGCCGGGGCAGGCCCGGCGCATCCCGCAATGACGCATCAGCCCAGCGGGGTCAGCAGGCGCGGGCCTTCCTGCGCACGACCGACCATGTACACACCGCCTTCGGGCAGCAGGTCGCTTCCGGCGGCCAGGGTTTCCTCGCCGGTCTTCCACGGCGCCTGCTGGCGCGGGCCGGGAATGTACGCGCTCCAGCGGCCGTAACGCTCGCTCTGCTTGTCGAAGAAATAATTGACCGGCACGCGCACGGTCCAGAAGTCCCGGTCCTTGTCCTCGCCGGTAGTGGGCGGGTTGAAGGTCCATTCGCGGGCGCTCCTGACGCTGGCCTTGGCAAGCACGTCGCGCAGCTGGTTCATCGTACGCTCGGGACCGACCACGGTCAGGTTGGTCTGCTCGGCAATTACGTCAGCTACCTTGCCATCACGCCCGACCTTGACCAGAAGCATGACAGTGCCCTGCCCGCGGATCGATGCCGCCTGCGGTGGGTAGACCGGTGCGCGCGTCTTCGCTGCGGTGACGTCATCGGTGCTCGGCGCACTGGATCCGCCGAGCTTGCCGAAGCGGGCATCAACCACCCGTACCTGCATGCTGTTGCCCTCCATGTTGCCGGCAATCAGACGCAGGTGGACGGTAGTACGGGCAGGCATCGGCTTGCCGTCGACCAGCGTCGGCTCAAAGCGCCAGCTCTGCACCGCCTTGTCGACGAACCCCGCTACGCCAGCATCAACCTTCTCGCGACGATCGAGCTGGAACCCTTCAACCTGGCCTTCGCGGCCGATGTCGATGACCCCGCTGAGGGTCATGCTGGCCTCGGCCTGCCTGCGTACCTCGCGCGCGGTCTGTGCATCGGCGGTATCGATCAGGGCGCCACCGCCAGACACCGCAAGGGCCAGTGCCAGGAAAAGAGAAGAACGCATCATTGCCGATCCTTGGTGATGAAAGTGCCGAGATTACCCGAGTTCCTCGCCGTCGGCGCGGCCAATCACGCCAACCGCTGCGCAGCCGAATACGGTGGCGTGTCCGGATAATCGCCCGCCGCAAAGCGCGCCTGCAGCCCCTGCCACCAGGCGGGATCGAACAGGTGGCGATAGTGCTCGCGCACCGCTGCCAGTTCCTGCCCGGGCAAGCCCATGAACGGCCCGAACCGCTCAGGGAAAACATCGCGCGGACCGACATGGAACCAGGGCTCATCGGCCATCGCTTCTTCCGGAGAGCTTGGCTTGGGCCAGGCCCGGAATACGCAGTCGCTGACCAGGCACAACTCGTCGTAGTCGTAGAACACGGCACGGCCGTGGCGCGACACGCCGAAGTTCTTCGGCAGCATGTCACCGGGGAAGATGTTGTTGCGCGCCATGTCGGTGATCGCCTGCGCGTAGTCGAGTACCGCTGCGCGCACGGCCTCGCCAGCCTGTTCGCGCAGATAGAGATTCAATGGCCGGAAGCGACGCTGCACGTAGCACAACGCGATCTCCACCTCGTCGCCATCCACGCGCACGCTCTGCGCGCACTGCTGCAGCAGCTCGTCCAGCAGCACCGGGGCGAAGCGTTCGCGCGGGAAACGCAGATGCCGGTAGGGCTGTGCGTCAAGCAGGCGACCGACACGGTCGAGGTTGAACACCAGGGCGTACTTCTCCTCCACCTGCTGCCGCGACATCGTCTTGGGCCAAGCGAAACGATCGCGGATCAGCTTGAACACCAGCGGGTAACTGGGCAGGGTGAACACCGCCATGACCATGCCCGGCGTGCCTTCGGCATGCGCCAGACGCTCGTTCGGGTGTTCATTGAAGTGGCGGAAGAACGTCCGGTAGCGCTCGGTCTTGCCCTGTTTGGCGCGTCCGAGCACGGTATAGATCTCGTCGATCGGCTTGCCCGGCAGCAGGCTGCGCAGGAACACCACCGCATCGCCAACCGTACCCAGGTCAGCCTGGAAATAGCTGCGCGACACGCCGAACAGATGGGCCACATCGCGACGCCGGGTCAGCACGGCATCGGCGCGCAGGCCCTGGTCGTCATTGACCAGCGCGATCACGCACGGCGAGAAACGGTGTTCACCGAACACGCGCCCGACCAGATAGGCGCGACGCTCGCGGTAGAACACGGTATCGAGCAGCTCGATGCTGCGTACCGGCGTGTCGCCCCAGTGCGCCAGATCGTCCTGCAGGCGCACGGCGATGGCGGCGGCACAGCGCAACTGGTGCGCATACGGAACATCGAAGCGGTAGTCGGCCAGCACCCGTTGCAGTGCCTCTACCGGCCGCGTCGGCGAGACCGCGTAGGTGTGGCGCGCCACCGGATGGGTGATCGCATCGGAGGGCTCGACATCGAAGGCGATGAACTCCACTTCCGGGTCCACACCGCGGATGGCGAACAGCCGTCGCGACAACGTGTTGTAGAAGGTCTTGTAGAGCTCGGCGTCGATCAGGCCCTGCAGCAGGGCACTGAAGTGCGCGTGCACCTGCAGCCACAGCGCGCGTTCGCTGATGGCGTCACCGGCCAGCCGCCGCAGCGCATCCATCTGCTCGGCGATGCACTGGTCGTACAGGGCGATGCGCTCCACCGCATCGTGGCGCGCCGCCGCCCAGTCGCGCTGCTGGAAACGCAGCCGGGCACGCGCCGTGATCGCGGCAAAGCGGGCGTGATACTGCTCGAAACCATCGCGGATGGCCTCGGCGATGCGCGGTGCCAGTTCGGTTGCAGTGACAGGATCGGACATGCACGTCGTATCCGGGGAAACCGACCTCACCATACGCTGGCGTGGGGTAGCTTGTGTAGAGCCGAGCCACGCTCGGCTGCTGCTGCCTCAGAGAACCAGACAAACGCAACCATTCCTACAGACCCCGGGCGACTGCATTGCCTACTCTTTCAGGCCCATAACGGCATGAGGTGACGCATGCAGCAAATGACCCTGATCCCACGCATGGAGGAAGGCAACGTAATCCCGCAACGGGTACGCGACGGCTACATCAGCGCGACGGCGCTCTGCCAGTCAGTGGGCAAGCGCTGGTCGGACTATCGGTCGCTGAAATCCACCGGTGAGTTCATCGAGGAGCTGACCCTGCAGACCGGCCTCCCGGAGGACCAGCTCATCCATGTGGTGTCCGGGGGCAATGCGGCGATGCAGGGCACCTGGATCCACCCTTACCTGGCCATCAATCTCGGCCAATGGTTGTCACGCAAATTCGCGGTGAAGGTGTCGCAATGGGTGGTGGAATGGCAGCAGGGTCGGGCGAACGCCGTCATGCCCGCCCACATCGAGCGCTACATGCAGAACCGCTCGAAAGTGCCCTACACGCATTTCTCGATGTTGAACGAGCTGACCCTGAACCTGATCGCGCCACTGGAGCAGGCGGGCTATACGCTGCCGCAGGAGCTAGTTCCGGACATCTCCGAGGGCCGGCTGTTCTGCAAGTGGCTGCGCGATCACAAGGGCATCGAGCCCAACACCTTCGACACCTATGAACACAGCTATCCAGACGGCCGCAACGTGCAGGCAAAGCTCTATCCGAACGAGCTCTACGAAGACTTTCGCCGGCACTTCAACGAGACCTGGCTCCCACTGCACGCGCCCAGATACTTTGCTGCGCGCGACAGGCAGGCGCTGACGTTCGTACGCACGCTTCTGCTGCCTTCGACATGACATCACAGCGGACCGATCCCTGGGCTGCCGTGCAGCACCAGGGATCGGTCCCACCGAGCCGGCTCAGATCGCCAGTTCGGCCTCCACGTCCTGCACCTTGCGCCGCGCCAGGGCGAGGTTGGACTTGGTCCGGTCCAGCACGATGTAGAAGAACAGGCCCTTCTTCTTCGCCACCGGGCGCATGATGTGATACGCCTTGCCGAGCGAGATCAGGATGTCCTCGATGCCATCGTTGAGGTTGAGCGAGGCGGCGGTTTTCATCTTCGCGCGGATCACTTCGGTGTTGCCGGCCGCCGCCACTTCCATGTCCATGCCCGAACCGGCCTCGCCCAGCAGCATGCCGCTTTCGTAGTCGACCAGCGCCACGGCCTGCGCGCCATCGATACCCATCAGTGCAGTCAACGAATCATTCAATCCAGCCACGTTGCACCCCTCTCAATGTTGGTTCGAGCCCCTCGTTCCCCTGCGGCCGGGCTCACGATCCGCTGAGTTCGGCCAGGATCGCCTGGCCACATTCCCTGCTCTGCCACAGCACCTGGCCGATCACGCTGCGCTGGTCGCAGGCCGCCATCAGCAGCAGCGGCGCTCGCCCCTCGGCCTGGATGGCCAGCATCAGTACCTTGCCGCCGGCGGCCTCCAGCATCAGCGTCTGCAGATCGCCCAGTGCCAGTTCGCGTCCCACTGCTGCGGCCAGGGCCAGCATTGCGCTGGTCATCGCCGCCAGGCGTTCGCCGCGCCCGTCCGCACCAGCACTGACCAGGGCAAAGCCATCGACGCTGGCCAGCACCACGGTCCGCACCCCTTCCACCCGCTGCTGCAGGTCCTGCAGCAGCGGCTGCAGGCGCTCGCGCTGCTGCGCGTCCGGCAACGGCGCGCCTTGTCCATCAGCCATGTGCGGCCACCAGTGCATGCGCTTCCATTTCGCTCATCAATACGTCCATCAGCAGCAGTCCTTGTTCGCGATCGCGGGCATCCACCGCCAGCAACGGCAGCGGCTGGCCATCGAGCCGGGCGCGCTCGGCCCAGTCATCCAGTGCCGCTGCCGGCACCTGGTCAAGATGGGTCACCGCCACCACCAGGGCCAATGCCGGACCGAACGGGCGCAGCACCTGCAGGTAGGCGTCCAGCTCAGCGGCCACCCCGGCACGGCGCGCGTCCAGTAGCAACACCGCACCGCGCGCACCCTGCAGCAGGATCGGCCACAGGAAATCAAAGCGCTGCTGGCCAGGCGTGCCATACAGGCGCAGCCTCTCGCCGTTGGGCAGGTCGATATCGGCGTAGTCCAGCGCCACCGTGGTCGAAGCCTTGTCGGCACCCGCGCGGTCGCTGTTGGCTACGTCGGTGTCGACCACCGCACCGGCGGCGATGCTGCGTACCAATGTCGACTTGCCGCTGCCCATGCCACCGAGCACCACCACCTTGTGCTCACGCATCGCGGTCACTCCCGCGCAGCGTGCGCCACAGGCGTGCGAGCAGGCCGTTGTCAGCAGTGTTGGCACGCGCACCCGCCAGCGGTACTGCAGGTGCGACCTGCAGCTGCGCATAGCCGCACAGGTAGGCGGCGTGGATGAAATCGCGCACGGCGGCGGCGGGAAGATCCAGCAGCATCGCGCATTCGTCCACCGTGCAGGCACGCTTGAGCAGCAGCGAACAGAGACGGAAGCCATCGTGATCGTGGCCGAGCACGCGGAAGTCCGGCCAGCGCAGCAGCTTCACCGACGCCCCGCGCAGGCGCTCATCCAACGCCTGCCAGTGACGGCTGCGCTGCGCCCATTGCCACAGCAACGGACGCAACGGCAGTCGCGTGCGGTCACCCGCCAGTGCCTGCAGCTGCGCCGGCAGCAGCGCATCCAGATACAGGTGCTCGAAGCCCTGCGCCAGCCGTTCCACCAGCACCGTAGCCGGCTCGTGCAGCAGCACCGCCTGGTCCTGTTCCAGATCCAGCAGCAGCAGCGGCTCTCCACCCTCGCCCAGCAGCGCCTGGCCCTGCCGCGATGGCAGCCGCTCGCGCAGCAGGCGGGTGATCGCATGCGCGCCGTCAGCCAGGCGGATCGGTGTCGCGTCGGTGCCGGTCTGCATGCCGCGCAGCGCCCGTCCTATCGCGCCATCATCCAGTACGTCCTGGCCGCCATCGCCTTCGCGCAACTGGCCGCCGAGGTCCTCGATCCAGCAGTGCAGGCGCGGGCGCTGCTGGCGCATGCGCAGTGCCGCGTTGCGCAGCGCCGGCGTATCGCGGATCACCAGCAGATCGCAGTCGTCCAGGTCCTGGCTGCGGCGGATCTGCCCGTCCGGCAGCGCCGAGGCCAGCCGCAGCCTCTGCAGCAGGGCCTGTTCGCCCTGGATGTCGGTTCCCACTACGAGCACGCGTGCCATCCGTGTTCCCCGTGCGACCACCTCCCCGGCGGTCTCGCATCGCCAAGGCTAGGCCATGGCTTGCCGCCATCGTCGTGATCGACTGCTCATATTGGTGGCAGTGGTGAACATGCATGCATCCGTTCTGCGACGGCCATCGCGGGCAAGTTTCATGCCGTGTTGACGGCGTTCCGACAGATGACGGATTTCACGGTTCCGGGCCCGAGTACATCCACGCCATGGGTGGGGTCAGATCCCTCTGCGGTACAGAGGGATCTGACCCCAGGCCCGCAAAAAAGAAACCCGCGCCGAGGCGCGGGTTTCTTTCCAGGTCTCAACCGGGCGGCGATGAATCAGCCGCGCAGCTGCTCCAGCGCGGCATTGAAGGTCGCGCTCGGACGCATCGCGGCAGCGGCCTTGGCCACATCCGGACGGTAGTAGCCGCCGATGTCCACGGCCTTGCCCTGCACCGCGATCAGCTCGTCAACGATCTTCTGCTCGTTGTCGGCCAGCGCCTTGGCCAGCGGAGCGAAGCGTGCCTGCAGTGCGGCATCTTCGTTCTGCGCTGCCAGGGCCTGCGCCCAGTACAGGGCGATGTAGAAGTGGCTGCCACGGTTGTCGATGCCACCGAGCTTGCGCGACGGCGACTTGTCGTTGTCCAGGAACTGGCCGTTGGCCTCGTCCAGTGCCTTGGCCAGCACGCGGGCGGCAGCGTTGTCGTAGCGGTTGCCCAGATGCTCCAGCGACGCGGCCAGGGCCAGGAACTCACCCAGCGAATCCCAGCGCAGGTAGTCCTCTTCGACGAACTGCTGCACGTGCTTCGGCGCCGAACCGCCAGCACCGGTCTCGAACAGGCCGCCACCGGCCATCAGCGGGACGATCGACAGCATCTTGGCGCTGGTGCCCAGCTCCATGATCGGGAACAGATCGGTGAGGTAATCGCGCAGCACGTTGCCGGTCACCGAAATGGTGTCCTCGCCCTTGCGGATGCGGGCCAGCGAGAAGGTGGTCGCTTCCACCGGCGGCAGGATGCGGATATCCAGGCCGGTGGTGTCGTGGTCCTTCAGGTACGTCTCGACCTTGGCGATGACCTGCGCGTCGTGGGCGCGGGCGGCGTCCAGCCAGAACACGGCCGGGGTGCTGCTCAGGCGCGCGCGTTCGACGGCCAGCTTGACCCAGTCCTGGATCGGCGCGTCCTTGGTCTGGCACATGCGCCAGATGTCACCGGCTTCCACGGCGTGTTCGAACACCACGTTGCCGGCCTCGTCGGTGACCTTGACCACGCCGTCGGCAGCGATCTGGAAGGTCTTGTCGTGCGAGCCGTACTCTTCAGCCTTCTGCGCCATCAGGCCGACGTTGGGCACCGAGCCCATGGTGGCCGGGTTGAAGGCACCGTTGCTGCGGCAGTCGTCGATGACAGCCTGGTACACGCCGGCATAGCAGCGGTCCGGAATGACCGCCTTGGTGTCCTGCAGCTTGCCTTCGGCATTCCACATCTTGCCGGAGTCGCGGATCATCGCCGGCATCGAGGCGTCGACGATCACGTCGCTCGGCACGTGCAGGTTGGTGATGCCCTTGTCCGAGTTGACCATGGCCAGGCCCGGACGCTGCGCGTACTCGGCCTGCAGGTCGGATTCGATGGCGGCACGGGTGGCTTCGGGCAGCGACGGCAGGCGCGCGACCAGATCACCGATGCCGTTGTTGGCATCGAAACCTGCCTGCTTGAGCGTGTCGGCGTGCTTGGCGAGCACGTCCTTGTAGAACTCGTTGACGACCACGCCGAACATGATCGGGTCGGAGACCTTCATCATGGTCGCCTTCAGGTGCAGCGAGAACAGCACGCCCTGCGACTTGGCGTCTTCGATCTGCGCATCGATGAAGGCGGCCAGCGCCTTGCGGCTCATCACTGCCGCGTCGACGATCTCACCGGCCTTGACCGCGGTCTTTTCCTTCAGCACGACGGTGCTGCCGTCCTTGCCGTGCAGGGTGATCTTCAGCGCGCCGGCGTTGGCCAGGGTGGCCGACTTCTCGCTGCCGTAGAAATCACCCGCGTCCATGTGCGCAACGTGCGACTTCGAATCGGACGCCCAGGCGCCCATGCGGTGCGGGTGCTTGCGGGCGTAGTTCTTCACCGACAGCGGCGCGCGCCGGTCGGAATTGCCTTCGCGCAGCACCGGATTGACTGCGCTGCCCTTGACCTTGTCGTAGCGCGCCTTGTAGTCGCGCTGCTGGTCGTCGGCCGGGGTTTCCGGGTAATCCGGCAGCGGATAGCCCTGGTCCTGCAGTTCCTTGATGGCGGCCTTCAGCTGCGGCACCGAGGCGGAGATGTTCGGCAGCTTGATGATGTTGGCGTCGGGGGTGGTCGCCAGCTGGCCCAGCTCGGCCAGGTCATCGTTGACCTTCTGCGCATCGCTCAGCAGTTCCGGGAACAGCGACAGGATGCGGCCGGACAACGAGATGTCACGGGTTTCCACTGCGATGCCCGCGGTGGAGGTATAGGCGTCGACGATCGGCAGCAGCGACTGGGTGGCCAGGAACGGTGCTTCGTCGGTCAGCGTGTAGAGGATCTTGGACATGGGGGACTTGGACTCTGTAGCAGTGCTCAGGGGAAGGCCGGCGCCAGCGCCGGGCCACGTGCAACCGTGTCACTTTCCCCGCCGCCGTCAGGGTGGGCGCGCGCCGGGGAAACCCCTGCATTGTCGCGTTTTCAGCCGCGCGGGGCAAAGCCGTGCCATACGCGGCGGTACTGCACGCCGGCAACGCTGTGATCCATCCACGCATGGCGTGGGTCTGCGGAAACAGCCCCGCGCGAGGATCGGCCAGGTGTCTGCACCTGTAGATCCACGCCATGCGTGGATGAGGCCTTCCCGCAACGCCACCAACAAAAAAGGACGCAGCCTCGCGGCTGCGTCCATCGTGAGTCCAACCGGGAGAGAGTCGGCGGGACTTACTTGACCTCGAACTCCTGCGGCGTTCCGGCCGCCTTACCATCAACCATGACTTCGGCGCGGTACTTGCCGGCCGGCCAGCCATTGGCATTCTTGAAGGTGATGTTGGTGGTCTCTGCACCGCTGGTGTTCAGGGTTGCGTTCTGCTCACCGGCCACCTGGCCATCCTGGAAGGTCAGCTTGGCGCCGACGGTGACATTGTTGGCCGCGCCATCGGTCTTCACCGAGACGATGACATCGTCCTTCGGCGCGAACAGGGCGGCCGTGGTGACCGACTTGTCAGCTGCGGCGGTCTTGCCGACAGTGACCGCCGATACCGCTACGGCCGATGCAGCCATCGGCGGCGGTGCGCCGGTCATCGGCGCGGGCGCCTCGGCCGGCGTGGTTGCCGCCGGAGCCGCGTTGTTGTCTGCGGTTTCTTCCTTCTTCTTGCAGCCCACCAGGGCGACGCTGCCCAGCAGCGCGGCCAGCAGGGCATTCTGAAGCGGGGTCGTCTTGATCATTCGGGGTTCCTCCAAGGATTGTTCGGACGGCGATTGGATCGCCGGTATTACTTCGGCGGCAGTTTCAGGGTCTGGCCCGGGAAGATCTTGTCCGGGTCGTCGAGCACATCGCGGTTGGCTTCGAAGATCTTCTTCCAGGCGTTGGCATCGCCCAGGTGCTGCTTGGCGATCTTCGACAGCGAATCACCCTTCTGCACGGTGTAGGTGCCACCGCTGACCACCTCGGCGGTACTGTCCACCGAAGCACTGACGCCGGAAAAGTCCGCCTTGGGGACCTGCTGGGCGGTACTGTCGACGCTGCCACTGACGCCGGAGAAATCGGCTTTCTTCTCGGTACTCATCCACACACTCCCGTCTGTATGACTACATGGCTGGCACGGTGTCATAGAGGTTGTTAAATGGGGATGGTGCCGATGTGAAGCCACCCCCCGGGGCGGCTGAACAATCGGGGCCCAACCGGTAGCGCCGGGCCATGGCGGGCGGCTCTGCATATGGCCGCTGCGCTCGCCGGGCATGGCCCGGCGCTATCTGTAACCGCCTGCGGCGGTTACTGCCGCAGTTCGCGGTAGGTCGCGGCCGGGGCGGCAATGTCAGGGCTGGCGCGCCACGGGTTGATGTCCAGGCCACCGCGACGGGTATAGCGGGCTTCGACTTCCAGCCACTGCGGCCGGCAGCGCGCAGACACTTCACTGAAGATGCGCTCGACGCACTGCTCATGGAACTCGGCGTGCTCGCGGTAGCTGACCAGGTAGCGCAGCAGGCCGGCACGATCGATCTGCGGGCCGCGGTAGCGCAGGCTGACAGTGGCCCAGTCCGGCTGCCCGGTGACCGGGCAGTTGGACTTCAGCAGGGCCGAGACCAGGGTCTCCTCCACCAGCGCATCGGCGTTGGCCGACAGGTAGTCCGCCTGCGGCGGGCCATAGCAGTCGATGTCCACCTCAAGGCCGTCGATCGACTCGCCCAGCGGTGATTCGCGCAACGCCGGCAGGCCGAACGTGACCTGGACCGGGGCGCCGGCGCAGGCCGACAGGTCGGCGACGAGGCGCTCGCGCAGGGCTTCGGCACTGTCGATGCGGGTGCTGTTGAGGGAGTTCAGGTACAGCTTGAACGACTTCGATTCGATCAACCGCGGCGAGGTGCACGGCACCTGCACGGTGGCGACGGCGACCTGCGGTTTGCCACGCAGGTCAAGCCAGCTCAGCTCGAAGGCGTGCCAGCGGTCATGGCCGACGAAGGGCAGCGCGGCCTCGTCCAGACCGATCTCGGCACGGGCGCCGACGCGCGGGATGGGAAACAGCAGGCCGGGATCGTACTGCGACGGGTAACTGACCTCGCGACCGAGGCTGGAATCCTGTGGGGTGTTCATGGCGCTTATTGTATCGCGCGCAGAGCGGGCCTTCGGCCGGGTCGGCCAACGGCGGAGCCCCTCCGTGGCGGGGTTGGTTGGTCGGCAGAGCGGTCTATCGGGTTGGCCGGGAGGGTGGGTTGGCTGGGGGACGCCGTGAATACGTCCTTGTAGGCTCGGGCGCGCCATGCATGGCGCTTACGCCCCCAGCCCACCCACCCTCCCGGCCACGGTCAAATTCCCGCGCCACCACGGGAAAGATCAGGAAAATCAAAATCAAAAACCGATGCTTCAGACGTTCATGATGTCCGCCGTGTCGACCAAGGTCGACACCTACCAAAGCAGGATGTCGTTCCGACAGCCGCGGGAAGCTGTCGAAGGCGGGGTGGGTCCGGTTGCGGGGGTGTCCGCGGCATGGATGCCGCGGCCAAGCCCCCATGGACGGGTTTACGGCGTCCCCCGCAACCGGACCCACCCTGCCATCCCACGGATAGCCCGCTTCTGCTGTTGCTGTTGCTGTTGCTGTTGCTGTTGCTGTTGCTGTTGCTGTTGCCGGCCAGCGGCCGGCACTACCGCTTCGGCGGGTGCAGGGCGCAGCCCTGCCGGAAACCCTCAACCCGCCGGGGTGCCCGCACCATGCAGATAATCCAGGCTCACCTGCAGCAGCGCACGGAATCCGACATCCAGCGCCTTCTCATCCAGCAGGAACTTCGGCGAATGGTTGGCCGGCGCCGTCGCCGGGTCGATGCCCACGCTGGTGGAACCGACGAAGAAGAACATGCCCGGCACTTCCTTGGCGTACAGCGAGAAATCCTCCGCGCCCATCTGCAGCGGCGGCTCGTACACGTTGTCCTTGCCCACCACCGCCTGCAGGCTCGGCAGCATCTTCGCGGTCAGCGCCGGGTCGTTCACCGTGGCCGGGTTGCCTTCCGATTCGTAGATGTCGGTCACCGCCTTGGCCCCATGCGCGGCAGCGGTGTGGTCGGCCACGTTGCGCAGATCGGCGAAGATCTGCTGGCGCATGCCTTCGTCGAAGGTGCGGATGGTGCCGACCATCTCCACTTCATCGGGAATGATGTTGTAGCGGATGCCGCCGTTGATCGCGCCGAAGGTCAGCACCGCCGGCTGCTTGGACAGGTTGGCGCGGCGGCTGACGATGGTCTGTGCGGTGCCGATCAGATCAGCAGTGGCCACGATCGGATCCACGCCGTTCCACGGTGCCGAGCCATGGGTCTGGCGGCCGATCACCTTGATGCCGAAACGATCGGACGCGGCCATCAGCGGGCCACCGCGCACCGCGATCTGCCCTGCCTGCACGCTGGAGAACACATGCAGGCCGAACACCGCCTCGGGCTTGAAGTCGGCAAACAGGCCTTCCTTCAGCATCAGCGCCGCACCGCCCTCTTCCGGCGGCGGCGCACCTTCTTCGGACGGCTGGAAGATCAGCATCACCTGGCCCGGCAGGTCCTTCTTCATCGCCACCAGCGCTTCGGCCACGCCCAGCAGGGTGGCAGTGTGCGCGTCATGGCCACAGGCATGCATCACGCCTACGGTCTGCCCGCGGTACTGCGCGGTGGCCTTGGAAGCGAACGGCAGGCCGGTCTGCTCGGTCACCGGCAGTGCGTCCATGTCCGCGCGCAGGGCGATCTTCGGCCCCGGCTTGCCGCCTTCGATGATCGCCACCACGCCGTGGTGGGCAATGCCGGTCTTCGGCTTCAGGCCCATCGCGCGCAGGCGCTTGGCGACCTCGGCGGAGGTGCGCTCCTCGCGGTTGGACAGTTCCGGGTGCTGATGGAAATCGCGGCGCCATTCAACCACCTTGGCCTGCAGGCGCTGTGCGGCAGCGGTCACTTCCGGGCGCTGTGCGTCCTCGGCGTGGGCAAGGGACGGCAGGGCCAGCAGCAGGGCGGACAGCAGCAACGAACGGCGCATCTCGATCTCCACGGAAGGGGTCTGCACCTGAATGTAGGGCAACCTTGCCGTTACGGGAACCTCCAGCGTCGTCCATCTGTCAGAGCGCCCGTCCCATCCGTCATGCAGGAAACCCGGTGGGCCACAGGTATGCTTTGCGCATTGCCACCCGGGGTGCCACCCCGTCCAGCCCTCTTGGAGTCTTGAATGTCACGTGTTTGGAAGATCGTGCTGCTGGTCGTGGCGGTACTGGTGCTGGCCGTGGTTGGCCTGCGCGTACTCGGTGGCGGCAAGGACAAGGCTGCCGGGCAGCAGGCAGGCGTCGGCCAGGGGGGCGAAGATCCCGATGCCGGCCCGGTGCCGGTGACCGTGGTCGATGCCGCGCGCCAGGACGTGCCGGTGTATGCCAGCGCGCTGGGCACGGTGACCGCGATGAACACCGTGACGGTCAGCCCGCAGGTGGGCGGCCAGCTGATGAGCCTCAATTTCCGCGAAGGCCAGGAAGTGAAGAAGGGCGACGTGCTGGCGGTGATCGACCCGCGCACCGCCCAGGCCAGCTATGACCAGGCCGTTGCATCCAAGCGCCAGAACGAAGCCCTGCTGGCCACCGCACGTTCGAACTACCAGCGCTCGAACGCGCCGGAGTACCGCCAGTTCGTGGCCAAGACCGATCTGGATACACAACGAAACCAGGTGGCACAGTACGAAAGCGCAGTGGCGGCCAATGAAGCCAGCATGCGTTCGGCGCAGGTGCAGCTGCAGTACACCCGGGTCACCGCGCCGATCACCGGTATCGCCGGCATCCGCGCGGTCGACGCCGGCAACGTGGTCAACGCCGGTACCGCACTGGTCACCCTGACCCAGATCCATCCGATCCACGTGCTGTTCAACCTGCCCGAACGCCAGCTCGGCGACGTGCGCCAGGCGCAGGCCGCCGGCAGCGTGCCGATCGCAGCGCTGGACCGCGCCGATTCGCACGTGCTCAGCGGCGACGGCAAGCTGGACGTGGTCGACAACCTGATCAGCGCCGACAGCGGCACCTTCAAGGCACGCGCGGTGTTCGACAACACCGACAACGGCCTGTGGCCGGGCCAGTTCGTCAATGTGCGCATGCAGCTGCGCACCATCGGCGGCGGCGTGGTGATCCCGACGCAGGCAGTGCTGCGTGGCCCGGACGGCGAGTACGTCTACGTCGTGCAGGGCGACAACACGGTGAAGATGCAGACCGTGCGCAGTGGCGTGGAAGTGGGCGACAGCCAGGTGCAGATCGCCGAAGGCCTGAAGGGCGGCGAGCGCGTGGTCAGCGAAGGCCAGTTCCGCCTGAAGCCGGGCAGCAAGGTGACCGCGCTGAAGCCGGGTGAGACCCCGGCCGCACCGACCGAGGCCGAACTGAAGGCCGCCGAACAGAAGAGTGGCGGCGGCCGCCGCGGTGGTGGCCCGCGCTGAGCGCAGGCCCCTGCTCTTCCCCGCGCCGGCGATCCCGCCGGCGCTGCCATTGAAGTGCCAGCAAGGATCAGTCCGTGGGCTTTTCGACGATCTTCATCCGCCGCCCGATTGCCACCTCGCTGTTGATGGCGGGCTTGT
Source organism: Stenotrophomonas sp. 2694 (assembly GCF_040548715.1). Classification (NCBI taxonomy): domain Bacteria; kingdom Pseudomonadati; phylum Pseudomonadota; class Gammaproteobacteria; order Lysobacterales; family Lysobacteraceae; genus Stenotrophomonas; species Stenotrophomonas sp. 2694. The sequence continues at coordinate 15,773 of NZ_JBEPSG010000020.1, read as the reverse complement.
TGCTGCTGGGCATCCTCGGTTACCGCAAGCTGCCGGTGTCGGCGCTGCCGGAAATCGATGCACCCAGCCTGGTGGTGACCACGCAGTACCCCGGTGCCAACGCCACCACCATGGCCTCGCTGGTGACCACGCCGCTGGAGCGCCAGTTCGGGCAGATCTCCGGGCTGGAACTGATGACCTCCGATTCCTCGGCGGGGTTGTCGACGATCATCCTGCAGTTCTCGATGGACCGCGACATCGACATCGCCGCACAGGACGTGCAGGCGGCGATCCGCCAGGCCACCCTGCCCTCGTCGCTGCCGTACCAGCCGGTCTACAACCGGGTGAACCCGGCCGACGCGGCCATCGTCACCCTCAAGCTGACCTCCGATACGCGGCCGCTGCGCGACGTCAACAACTACGCTGACTCGATCCTCGCCCAGCGCCTGTCGCAGGTGCAGGGCGTGGGCCTGGTGTCGATCGCCGGCAACGTGCGTCCGGCCGTGCGCATCCAGGTCAATCCGGCGCAGCTGTCCAACATGGGCTTGACCCTGGAAGAGCTGCGCAGCGCGCTCACCCAGGCCAACGTCAATGCGCCGAAGGGCTCGCTGAACGGCAAGACCCAGTCCTACAGCATCGGCACCAACGACCAGCTGGCCAGCGCCGCCGAGTACCGCGACACCATCATCAGCTACAAGAACGGCCGCCCGGTGCGGCTGTCCGACGTGGCCGAAGTGATCGATGGCGTGGAGAACGACCAGCTGGCGGCATGGGCCGACGGCAAGCCGGCCGTGCTGCTGGAAGTGCGCCGGCAGCCGGGCGCCAACATCGTGCAGACCGTCGAGCGCATCCGCGCGCTGCTGCCGCAGCTGCAGGGCGTACTGCCGGCCGACGTGCACCTGGAGGTGTTCTCCGACCGTACCGAAACCATCCGCGCCTCGGTGCATGAAGTGCAGTTCACCCTGATCCTGACGATCGGCCTGGTGGTGGCGGTGATCTTCGTGTTCCTGCGCCGGTTCTGGGCCACCATCATTCCCTCGGTGGCAGTGCCGTTGTCGCTGGCCGGCACCTTCGCGGTGATGGCCTTCACCGGCATGTCGCTGGACAACCTCTCGCTGATGGCGCTGGTGGTGGCCACCGGCTTCGTGGTCGACGATGCGATCGTGATGATCGAGAACATCGTGCGCTACATCGAACAAGGCAAGAGCGGCAAGGAGGCGGCCGAGATCGGTGCGCGCCAGATCGGCTTCACCGTGCTGTCGCTGACGGTTTCACTGGTGGCGGTGTTCCTGCCGCTGCTGCTGATGCCCGGCGTCACCGGCCGCCTGTTCCACGAGTTCGCCTGGGTGCTGAGCATCGCCGTGGTGCTGTCGATGCTCATCTCGCTGACGCTCACCCCGATGATGTGCGCCTACCTGCTCAAGCCCGATGCGCTGCCCGAGGGCGAAGACGCGCACGAACGTGCGGCCGCGGCCGGCAAGCAGAACCTGTGGACGCGCACCGTCGGCCTGTATGAGCGCAGCCTGGACTGGGTGCTGGAACACCAGCCGCTCACCCTGGCCGTGGCCGCAGCCGCGCTGGTACTGACCGTGCTGCTGTACGTGCTGATTCCCAAGGGCCTGCTGCCCGAGCAGGACACCGGCCTGATCACCGCCGTGGTCCAGGCCGACCAGAACATCGCCTTCCCGCAGATGGAGCAACGCACCCAGCAGGTGGCCGAAGCGCTGCGCAGGGATCCGGACGTGACCGGCGTATCGGCCTTCATCGGTGCCGGCAGCATGAACCCCACGCTCAACCAGGGCCAGCTGTCGATCGTGCTGAAAGAGCGCGGCGAACGTGATGGGCTGGAAGACATCCTGCCGCGCCTGCAGAAATCCGTCGCCGGTATTCCCGGCGTGGCGCTGTACCTGAAGCCGGTACAGGACGTGACCCTGGACACCCGCGTGGCCGCCACCGAGTACCAGTACTCGCTGTCGGACGTGGACAGCGCGGAAGTCGCGCTGCAGGCCAACCGCCTGACCCAGGCGCTGCGCCAGCGCCCGGAACTGGCCGACGTCGACAACAACCTGTCCAACCAGGGCCGCGCACTGGAACTGAACATCGACCGCGACAAGGCCAGCGTGCTGGGCGTGCCGATGCAGACCATCGACGACACCCTCTACGATGCGTTCGGCCAGCGCCAGATCTCGACCATCTTCACCGAGCTCAACCAGTACCGGGTGGTGCTGGAAGTGGCGCCGCAGTTCCGCACCAGCACCGCGCTGATGGAACAGCTGGCGGTCGCCTCCAACGGCGCCGGCGCCCTCACCGGCACCAACGCGACCAGCTTCGGCCAGGTCACCTCGTCCAACTCGTCGACCGCCACCGGTATCGGTGCGCAGAACACCGGCATCACCGTCGGTGCGGGCGGCATCATCCCGTTGTCGGCGCTGGCCGAGGCGAAGGTTTCCAGCGCGCCGCTGCTGGTCAGCCACCAGCAGCAGCTGCCTGCGGTGACGGTTTCCTTCAACGTCGCGGCGGGCTATTCGCTGTCCGATGCGGTCAAGGCCATCGAAGAGACCAAGGCCAGCCTGGACATGCCGGCGCACGTGCATGCGCAGTTCATCGGCAAGGCCGCTGAATTCACCGGCAGCCAGACCGACGTGGTGTGGCTGCTGCTGGCCTCGCTGGTGGTGATCTACATCGTGCTGGGCGTGCTGTACGAGAGCTACATCCACCCGATCACGATCATCTCGACCCTGCCGCCGGCCGGCGTCGGTGCGCTGCTGGCATTGATGGTCTGTGGCCTGAGCCTGTCGGTGGACGGCATCGTCGGCATCGTGCTGCTGATCGGCATCGTCAAGAAGAACGGCATCATGATGGTCGACTTCGCCATCGAGGCGCGGCGCACCGGCGCCAACGCGCGCGAAGCCATCCGCCGCGCCTGCCTGCTGCGCTTCCGCCCGATCATGATGACCACCGCTGCAGCCATGCTTGGCGCGTTGCCGCTGGCGCTGGGCACCGGCATCGGCTCGGAACTGCGTCGGCCGCTGGGCATCGCCATCGTCGGCGGCCTGCTGCTGTCGCAGCTGGTAACCCTGTACACCACGCCGGTGATCTACCTGTACATGGAACGCTTCTCGGAATGGCTCGCCCGTCGCCGCGAACAGCGTGCGCTGCGCGATGGCACGGTGCAGGAGCCGCAGGCATGACCCTGGCCCCGCACCTTCGGGGGGCTGCACGATGAACCTGTCCGGCCCCTTCATCCGCCGCCCGATCGGCACCGCCCTGCTGGCCATCGGCTTGTTCATGGTCGGCGTGATCTGTTACCTGCGGCTCGGCGTGTCGGCACTGCCGAACATCGAGATCCCGGTGATCTTCGTGCATGCCAGCCAGTCCGGTGCGGATGCGGCGACCATGGCCTCAACGGTGACCGCGCCGCTGGAGCGCCACCTCGGCCAGCTGCCAGGCATCGACCGCATGCGCTCGTCGAGCTCGGAAGGCAGCTCGCTGGTGTTCATGATCTTCCAGAGCGACCGCGACATCGATTCGGCCGCGCTGGACGTACAGACCGCGATCAATTCGGCGCAGGCCGACCTGCCCTCGGGCATGGGATCGCCGATGTACCAGAAGGCGAACCCGAACGACGATCCGGTGATCGCCATCGCGCTGACCTCGCAGACGCAGTCCGCCGATGAGCTGTACAACGTCGCCGATTCGCTGCTGGCCCAGCGCATCCGCCAGATCGGCGGTGTCGCCTCGGTGGATATCGCCGGTGCCTCGACGCCGGCGGTGCGTGTGGACGTCAACCTGCGCCTGATGAACGCGCTGGGACTGACCGCCGACGACCTGCGCAATGCCGTGCGCGCGGCCAACGTGACCTCGCCCACCGGCTTCCTCAGCGATGGCAACACCACCACGGCGATCATCGCCAACGATTCGGTTGCACGCGCCGCCGACTTCGCCGATCTGGTGGTCAAGACCCAGGGCGATGGCCGGGTGATCCGCCTGAAGGACATCGCCAACGTCTACGACGGCCAGCAGGACGCCTACCAGGCCGCGTGGTTCGACCACAAACCGGCCGTGGTGATGTATGTGTTCACCCGCGCCGGCGCCAACATCGTCGAGACCGTGGACCGGGTGAAAGCGCAGATTCCCGCGTTGCGCGACTACCTGCAGCCGGGCACCACGATGACGCCCTACTTCGACCGCACCCCGACCATCCGGTCGTCGCTGCATGAAGTGCAGATCACCCTGCTGATCAGCCTGGCGATGGTGGTGCTGACCATGGCGCTGTTCCTGCGCCGGTTGGCGCCGACGCTGATCGCGGCGGTCACCGTGCCGCTGTCGCTGGCCGGTGCCGCGCTGGTGATGTACGTGATGGGCTTCACCCTGAACAACCTGAGCCTGCTGGCGCTGGTGATCGCGATCGGCTTCGTGGTCGACGACGCGATCGTGGTGATCGAGAACATCATGCGCCACCTCGACGAGGGCATGCCGCGGATGCAGGCGGCCTTCGCCGGTGCGCGCGAAATCGGCTTCACCATCGTCTCGATCACCGCTTCGCTGGTGGCGGTGTTCATCCCGCTGCTGTTCGCCAGCGGCATGATGGGCGCGTTCTTCCGCGAATTCACCGTGACCCTGGTGGCGGCGATCGTGGTGTCGATGATCGTTTCGCTGACGCTGACCCCGGCGCTGTGCAGCCGCTTCCTCAGCGCGCACGACCACACGGCGGCACCGTCGCGCTTCGGCCGCTGGCTCGATGCCGGTCACGAGCGGATGCTGCGCGTCTACACCGTGTTCCTTGATTTTTCGCTGCGCCATGCGCTGCTGCTGTCGTTGACGCCGTTGATCCTGATCGGCGTCACCATCTTCCTGTTCGGTGCGGTGAAGAAGGGCGCGTTCCCGCCGCAGGACACCGGCCTGATCTGGGGCCGCGCCAATTCCAGTGCGACGGTGTCCTTCGAGGACATGGTCAGCCGCCAGCGCCGCATCACCGACATGCTGATGGCCGACCCGGCAGTGAAGACCGTGGGCGTACGCCTGGGCAGCGGCCGCCAGGGTTCCAGCGCGCAGTTCAACGTGGAACTGAAGTCGCGCAAGGAAGGCCGCCGCGAAACCACCGCACACGCACTGGCACGGCTGAGTGCGAAGGCCGACCGCTACCCGGACCTGCAGCTGCGCCTGCGCGCGATCCAGGACCTGCCCAGCAACGATGGCGGTGGCAACAGCCAGGGCGCGCAGTACCGCGTCTCGCTGCAGGGCAACGACCTGGCCGCACTGCAGGAATGGCTGCCCAAGCTGCAGGCGGCATTGAAGAAGAACCCGAAGCTGCGTGATGTCGGCACCGACGTCGACAACGCCGGCCTGCGCCAGAACATCGAGATCGACCGGGCCAAGGCCGCGCGCCTGGGCATCTCGGTCGGCGCCATCGACGGTGCGTTGTACGGCGCCTTCGGCCAGCGCCAGATCTCCACCATCTACTCGGACATCAACCAGTACAGCGTGGTGGTCAATGCGCTGCCGTCGCAGACCGCCACGCCTTCGGCGCTGGACGAAGTGCATGTGCGCGCACGCAACGGCGAGATGGTGCCGATCACGGCGGTGGCCCGCCAGGCGCCGGGCCTGGCGCCCTCGCAGATCACCCATGAAAACCAGTACACGACGATGGACCTGAGCTACAACCTCGCCCCCGGCGTCAGCATGGGCGAGGCCAAGGCCATCATCGACAGCACCGTAGCCGGCATGCGCATGCCCGGCGACATCCGCCTGGCCGACGACGCCGGCTTCGGCTTCAACTCCGACCCCAGCGACATGCTGATCCTGGTGCTGGCAGCCATCCTCACCGTCTACCTGGTGCTGGGCATCCTGTACGAAAGCCTGATCCACCCGGTGACGATCCTGTCCACCCTGCCGGCCGCCGGCGTCGGTGCGTTGCTGGCGCTGTTCGGCACCAACACCGAACTGTCGGTGATCTCGATGATCGCGCTGGTGCTGCTGATCGGCATCGTCAAGAAGAACGCGATCATGATGATCGACTTCGCCCTGGTGGCGCAGCGCGAACATGGGCTGACTCCGCGCGATGCTGCCCGTGAAGCCAGCATCGTGCGTTTCCGCCCGATCATGATGACCACGATGGTGGCGATCCTGGCGGCGGTGCCGCTGGCGATCGGCCTGGGCGAAGGTTCAGAGCTGCGTCGCCCGCTGGGCATCGCGATGATCGGCGGCCTGCTGTTCTCGCAGAGCCTGACCCTGCTCAGCACGCCGGCGCTGTACGTGATCTTCTCGTGCCTGGCCGAGCGCTGGAAGGCGCGGCGCGCGCGCAGGCGTGAAGCGAAGCTGCTCAGGCGCGCACAGCGGGCCTGACTTCGGTAGCGCCGGGCCATGCCCGGCGGCCTTTCAGCAATCCGCGCTGCGCGCTCGCCGAGCATGGCCCGGCGCTACCGGCCTCTGGTGGGTGCGGACCGTTGGTCCGCACGCCGATGGCATTTGACGCGCTGTAACGAAAAGAGAACAATTCTCATCCAGCCATGGTCCTGCGCCCCCTTGTGGCGCCCCGCTGCCGTCCCCGGCACGCCTGCGTGATCCCAGCCACCGACCTTTCCCCCCTGCATGGGCGGATGGCCCGTGGCCGCCCGCCGAGGATCTCCATGATGTTGCCGATTCGCTCCCCCCGCCTGGCCGTACTGGCCGTCGCGCTGTCCGCCGCCTGCACTGCACACGCCGAAGCCCCGGCCGGATCCCGCAGCGCCACCGATCTGGACGCGGTCAAGGTCATCGCCGAGCGTACCCATACCGAGGCTGGCGCCCTCGGCGATCGCGCCCTGCGTGATACCCCGTTCGCGATCACCGCCGTCGGCCGTGAGCAGATCGAACAGCGCCAGGTCGTGTCGCTGGGCGAAGCCTTCCTGCTCGACCCCTCGGTCACCACCCAGGTCAGCGCCTATGCCAGTGGCTGGAGCTCGCCGATCCGCAACCGTGGCATCGACCTGAATTTCGACAGCTACCGGGTCAACGGTCTGCAGGTCTCGTCCTGGGGCACCGAATGGCCGCTGGAAGTGATGGAACAGGTCGACCTGCTGAAGGGTCCGGGAGGTTTCCTGTACGGCTTCGGCGCGCCGGGCGGCATCGTCAACTACATCACCAAGAAGCCGACCGACGTACCGACCTTCTCCGCCCAGCTCGGCTGGCGCGAGCAGGGCATCGTCAGCGGCGGCATCGACGTCGGCGGCCGCTTCGGCAACGAGCAGATGTTCGGCTACCGCTTCAACGCATACCAGGAAAAGGGCGAAACCTTCAACGGTGGCCATGTCGATCGCAAGGTCGGTGCACTGTCGCTGGACGCGCGCCTGAGCGATGCGCTCACCTGGACCTTCGACGGCGTGTTCCAGTCGCGCGACCTGCGCGAGGAATCACCGCAGTACTACTTCCGTGGCCTGACCTCACTGCCGCGGCCGATCGCCGGCGATGTCGACAACAGCGTGCCCGGCACCTACTACGACACCCGCTCCAGCCTGCTGTCCACCGCGCTGAACTGGCAGATCAACAGCGACTGGAAGGCCAGCCTGAGCTATGGCGTCACCACCTCGTGGAACGACGTCAACAAGATCTTCGCCTACATCGACGATACCAACGGCGACTATGCCGTCAACGTCTATGAGCTCGGCGGCAAGAGCGAGTGGAAGCTGGCGCAGGCACTGGTGCAGGGCCGCTTCGGCACCGGCCCACTGCAGCACCAGCTGGTGGCCGGTGTCAGCCACCAGACCGGGCTGGGCTGGGACCGTCCCTACGAGTTCAGCCTGATCGGCCGCGCCAACCTCTACCAGCGCCATGGCATCCGTCACGACGCGGTGGGTTCCCGGGTGATGACCCGCGGTGACGAGACCGTGCAGCAGGCGGTGTTCGTCAGCGATACCGTCGATCTCGGCCATGGCTGGTCGGTGCTGGCCGGTTGGCGCTACAACGACTTCGAGACCAAGGGCGCCTACCACACCTATCCGGTCACCCCGACCTATGCGGTCATGTTCAAGCCCAGCGAGGCCGTCACCCTGTATGCCAGCTACATCGAGTCGCTGGAAGCAGGCAGCCGCGTAGGCAGCAGCTACATCAATGCCGGCGATGTGCTCGACCCCACCATCAGCAAGCAGTACGAGATCGGCGCCAAGGTGGAAGCGAATCGCTGGAACGCGAACGTCGCTGCGTTCCGCCTGGAACGTGGCGCCAACATCGATCAGCTGACCGATGCAGGCAAGCGCCTGGTGCAGGATGGCATCACCCTGTACGAAGGCATCGAAGCCAGCGCCGACCTGCACCTGACCGATGCGCTGACCGTGGGCGGTGGCGTGACCTGGCTGGACCCGACCTACGACAAGCTGTCACCGGGCAGCGCGGCGCAGGAAGGCAACCGTACCGTCGGTGCTGCGCGCTGGAGCGGCGTGCTGCACGCCACTTACCAGCTGCCGTGGGTGGAAGGGCTGGAGACCTATGCCGCCGTGCGCTACTACGGCGATGTCTGGTACGACGCCGACAACACCCTGAAGCTGCCCGACTACACCCTCGTCAACGCCGGCATCGGTTACCGCCTGCTGGCCTCCGGCCATCCGGTGACCCTGCGTGCCAGCGTGGAGAACCTGGCCAACCGCAGGTACTGGTCCAATGCCGGCGTCGGCCTGCCGCGCACCTTCGCGCTCAGCGTGCGGTTCGACATGTAACGGGCCTCGGTAGCACCGGGCCATGCCCGGCGGCTGCATGCCACGCCGCGCCGCGCGCTTGCCGCGCATGGCGCGGCGCTACCGGATTTCACGCGTGGCCCGTAATAATGGTGGCCGATCCTTTCGCCGAGCCTGCATGTCCGCACGCGAATCCCGCCTCAGCCGCCTGTGGGCCCACGAGAAGGCCAGCTATGGCCTGCGGGTGTTCATTGCCCTGACAGCGGCCCTGGCCGTGTGCTGGCACCTGGATGCGCTGACCGCGCTGCCCGGCGTGTTCCTCGGCATCATCGCCAGTGCGATTGCCGAGACCGATGACAACTGGTGGGGCCGGACCAAGGCCGTGCTGCTGTCGCTGTTGTGCTTCTGTCTGGCAGCGGCCTCGGTGATCTGGCTGTTCCCCTGGCCGTGGATATTCATCGCGGCACTGGCGCTGTCCACGTTCGGCCTGACACTGCTCGGTGCACTGGGCGAGCGCTACGCGTCCATCGCCCAGGCGACCGTCACGCTGGCCATCTACACCATGATCGGCCTGGAACAGCATGGCGCCCATGACCTGCACAGTGCGCTGGATGCGGTCAGCCACCTGCTTGCGGGTGCGGTCTGGTACGGGCTGCTGTCGATCCTGTGGACCACGTTGTTCGCCAACCGGCCGGTGCGCGAGCGCGTGGCCCGCCTGTACGTGGAACTGGGCCGTTACCTGCAGCTCAAGGCCGCGCTGTTCGAACCCGTACGCGAGGCGGACCTGCAGCGCCGCCAGCTCGACCTGGCCGAACAGAACCGTCGCGTGGTCGGCGCGCTGAACGAGGCCAAGACCGCGATCCTGGCGCGCTTTGGCCGCTCCGGACGGCCCGGCGTCAACTCCGGCCTGTACCTGCGCCTGTACTACATGGCACAGGATTTCCATGAGCGCGCCAGTTCCTCGCATTACCCGTACGGCGCGCTGGTCGACGCGTTCTTCCACAGCGACGTGCTGTACCGCTGCCAGCGCCTGCTCGATCTGCAGGGCCAGGCCTGCGCGCGGCTGGGCGAAGCGATCCGGCTGCGTCGTCCGTTCGTCTACGGCGAGAGCAACCAGCAGGCCGGGCGCGATCTGGCCGATGCCCTGGCCTACCTGCGCGACCAGCAACGCCCGCAGTGGCAGCGCCTGCTCGGCTCGCTGGACCTGCTGGTGCACAACCTGCGCAGCATCGAGCGCCGCCTGCTCGATGCCGAACGATCCGAAGCCAGCCTGGACAACGTCGACACCCGCCTGCGCGACAGCAACCCGCACACGCTGCGCGAAATGGGCGTGCGCGTGCGCCAGCAGCTCACCCCCGGCTCGGTATTGTTCCGCCATGGCCTGCGCATGGCGCTGGCACTGATCGCCGGTTTCGTTGCCATCCATCTGTTCAATGCACAGAACGGCTCGTGGGTCCTGCTGACCATCGTGTTCGTGTGCCGGCCCAGCTTCGGTGCCACCCGCCAGCGTCTGGCCCAGCGCATCGTCGGTACGCTTGCCGGCCTGGTGCTGACCTGGGCGCTGCTGCAGCTGTTTCCAACGCTGGAGATCCAGCTGCTGATCGCACTGCTGTCGGCACTGCTGTTCTTCTTCACCCGTACCGACCGCTATCTGGTCGCCTCGGCCGCCATCACGGTGATGGCGCTGACCTGCTTCAACCTGATCGGCGACGGCTTCGTGCTGATCGTGCCGCGCATGGTCGATACGGTCCTGGGGTGCGCAATCGCCGCAGCGGCCGCGTTCCTGATCCTGCCGGACTGGCAAGGTCGACAGCTGCACCGCGTGCTGGCGCGGGTGCTGGATACCGCCGCCCGTTATCTGGAATCAGTGCTGGGCCAGTACCGCAGCGGCATGCGCGACGACCTGGCCTACCGCATCGCCCGCCGCGACATGCACAACGCCGATGCCGCACTGTCCACCGCATTGTCGAACATGCTGCGCGAACCGGGCCACGTGCGCCGCAACCTCGATTCGGGTTTCCACTTCCTGGCGTTGTCCAACACCCTGCTCGGGCATCTGTCGGCGCTGGGTGCGCACCGCGACCAGGTCGACAGCTACGCGGGCGATCCACTCGCGCTGGCCGCCGGCGAGCGCGTGCGTAAAGCGCTGCAGCAGCTGGCATCGGCATTGACGGCGCAGCAGCCGGTGTCGGAGGAGGACAACGACGCCGATCGTGCGGTGGCCGCGGAACTGGAGCAGCTCGATGAGACGATGCCGCCGAAACTGCAGTTGATCCGCACGCAGATGGCGCTGGTGCTGCGGATGTTGCCGAAGGTGAGAGCAGCGGCCAATGGCGCGGTGCGCGGCCTGGCCTGAGCGGACGGCATCCACGCATGGCGTGGATCTACTGGAGCGGCATCCACGCATGGCGTGGATCTACTGGAGTGGCATCCACGCATGGCGTGGATCTACTGGAGTGGCATCCACGCATGGCGTGGATCTACTGGAGTGGCATCCACGCGTGGCGTGGATCTACTGGAGCGGCATCCACGCATGGCGTGGATCTACTGGAGCGGCATCCACGCATGGCGTGGATCTACTGGAGTGGCATCCACGCGTGGCGTGATCTACTGGAGCGGTATTCGGGCGTGACCCTGTCGGCCGTGCAACATCGTGTTGCGTGCACGGGGGCATTCCGATCACGCCCCGACGCCGATACTGCGGTGTCGCCCACGCAGGATCTCCCCCATGAAGATCGAACTCAACGACCGCACCGCACTGGTCACCGCCTCCACCGCCGGCATCGGTCTGGCCATCGCGCAGGGGCTTGCCGCCGCGGGTGCGCAGGTCATCCTCAACGGCCGCAGTACCGACAGCGTGGAACGCGCACGGCAGCGCCTGCTGGCTGCAATTCCCGGCGCCAACGTGCTCGGCGTGGCCGCCGACCTGTCCGACGCCCGCGGGGTCGACGCGCTGCTGGCCGGCCTGCCGGGCAACGTCGACATCCTGGTCAACAATGCCGGCATCTTCGGCCCGCAGGACTTCTTCGAGACCGACGATGCCACCTGGGAGCAATACTGGCAGACCAATGTCATGTCCGGCGTGCGCCTGTCGCGCGCCCTGCTGCCGGCGATGGTCGACGCCGGTTGGGGCCGCGTGCTGTTCATCTCCTCCGAATCGGCACGCAACATTCCTGCCGACATGATCCATTACGGCGTCAGCAAGACCGCGCAGCTGTCGTTGTCGCGCGGCCTGGCCAAGCGCGTAGCCGGCAGCGGTGTCACCGTCAATGCGGTGCTGCCCGGCCCGACGTTGTCCGATGGCTTCGCAACGATGTTCGAAGAAGAGCGTGCACGCACCGGCAAGCCGCTGGAACAGATCGGCCGTGAGTTCGTGATGGCCCATCGTCCTGCATCGGTGATCCAGCGCGCGGCCACGGTCGAGGAAGTGGCCAACATGGTGGTCTACCTCGCTTCGCCGCAGGCGTCGGCCACCTCCGGCGCAGCGCTGCGGGTCGATGGCGGCGTGGTCGACGATATCGTGTGAGCGTTGGTGGGGTGTGTGGACCAACGGTCCGCACCTACCGCATCCCTGCCTGACAGGCAGGGATGCTAGGCTGCGCCGGTCCAAGGAGGTTCCATGTCCGGTCACAACCAGTTCGCCCTGCTGCGCCAGCGCCGTTTCCTGCCATTCTTCATCGTGCAGGGGTTGGGTGCCTTCAACGACAACGTGTACCGGCAGGCGATCATCGGCCTGCTGTTCTACCTGGGCGTGGCCGAGAGCGAGCGCACGCTCTACACCAACCTGGCGCCGGCGCTGTTCATCCTGCCCTACTTCCTGTTCTCCGCCCTGGCCGGGCAGATCGCGGAAAAGCTGGAGAAGTCGCGGCTGATCGTGATCACCACCACCATGGAGATCGTGATCATGACGCTGGCTGCGGTGGGCTTTCTCACCGAGAGCCTGCCGGTGCTGCTGGTGGCCCTGTTCTGCACGGGTCTGCAGTCCACCCTGTTCGGCCCGGTGAAGTACTCGGTGCTGCCCTCGGTACTGCGTCCGGAAGAACTGACCGGTGGCAATGGCCTGGTCGAGATGGGCACGTCGATGTCGATCCTGACCGGCATGATCGTCGGCGGCCTGGTGTTCACCCTGGCAGGCACCCATGGCCCGATCGTGGCCGCCACCGCTGTCATCGCGCTGGCGATCTGCGGCAACCTGGCCGCGCGCATGATTCCCAAGGTGGATGCCGGCGCCCCGGACCTGAAGATCAACTGGAACCCGATCCCCGAATCGCTGGCCGTGCTGCGCATGGCCAGGAAACAGAAGGCGGTACGCAACGCCATCCTCGGCGTGTCCTGGTTCTGGTTCGTCGGCACCATCCTGACCGCGCAGCTGCCGTCCTATGCGGTCACCAACCTCGGTGGCGAGCCCACCCTGTACATCTTCGCCCTGGCGCTGTTCTCGGTCGGCACCGGTGTCGGTTCGCTGCTGTGCGAAAAGCTGTCGGCGCGCACGGTGGAGATCGGCCTGGTGCCGCTGGGTGCGTTCGGCATGACCGCCTTCCTGCTGGACCTGTACTTCGCACGCGCCGGTGAGGCCACCGCGCAGGGCCTGTCGGTCACCCAGTTCGTGCACCAGGCCGGCAGCATCCGCATCATCATCGACCTGCTCGGCATCGGCCTGTTCACCGGCTTCTTCGTGGTGCCGCTGTTTGCTTTGATCCAGAGCCGCACGCCGAAATCGGAGATGTCGCGCGTATTCGCCGCGCTGAACATCCAGAACTCCGGCTTCATCGTCGCTGCGGCCGTACTCGGCCTGCTCACCCAGCGCCTGCTCGGCTGGACCATCCCGCAGCTGTTCCTGGCACTGGCCATCGCCAATGCCGTGGTGGCGATCTACATCTTCACCATCGTCCCCGAATTCCTGATGCGCTTCCTCAGCTGGGTGATGGTGCGCACGCTGTACCGGCTGCGCCCGCACGGCATAGAAGCGAACGTGCCCGATGAGGGCGCCGCGCTGCTGGTCTGCAACCACGTCAGCTACATGGACGCGCTGATCCTGTCGGCGACGATCCCGCGCCCGGTGCGCTTCGTCATGTACTACAAGATCTTCAACATCCCGGTCATGCGCTGGATCTTCCGCACTGCCAAAGCGATTCCGATCGCCGGTGCGCGCGAAGACCCGGCCTTGATGCAGCGTGCGTTCGATGAGGTCGATGCCGCACTCGCCGAGGGCGAGCTGGTATGCATCTTCCCGGAAGGCGCACTGACCCGCGACGGCACGATGGCAGCGTTCAAATCCGGCGTGGAGAAGATCCTCGAACGCCGTCCGGTACCGGTGGTGCCGATGGCCCTGCGCGGCATGTGGTCGAGCATGTGGAGCCGCCGCGATACCCGTCTGGGCCGCATGCGCGTGCCGCGCCGGTTCCGGGCGACAGTGGAGGTGGTCGCCGCCCCGGCGGTGGATGGCCATTCAACCGATGCCGCCGCCCTGGAAGCGCAGGTCCGGAGCCTGCGCGGCGACCTCGCCTGACGCAATCGCCCCCATCCGGGGGCGATGACGGTACGCTGCACACGCCACCGTCCAAGGGCGATGCGAGGCCTGACGGGGCTGAAAACGCATACATGCGTCGTTGGTTGCGGTAGATTACGCACCCACAGGGGGGAGGTTCGGCCCGTTCACACGGCCGACCACCAAGGAATGGAGTCTTGCTTTGAATCAACCGCCACCGCTCAGCCGTCCGGTCTACATCCCCAACCATCTGGTCTGGGCGATCCTGACGACGCTGTTCTGCTGCCTGCCGTTGGGCGTGGTGTCGATCGTGTATGCCGCCCAGGTCGATGGTCGCAATGCGGCCGGTGACCTGCCGGGGGCCTATAGCGCGTCGCGCAAGGCGGGCTGGTGGGCGGTGGCTTCGGCCGCGGCCCTGCCGGTCCTGTTGCTGTTGTGGTTCGGGCTGTTCGGCGGCTTGGCCGCGCTGGGCGCTCTATCCGACCTTTGATTCACCACCACCACCCATCGAGGAGCTTGAACCATGAACACCACCACTGCGCAGGTCCCCAACAATCTGGTCTGGGCCATCCTGTCCACCCTGTTCTGCTGCCTGCCGGCCGGCATCGTGTCGATCGTCTACGCCGCGCAGGTCAACGGCAAGCTGGCTGCCGGCGACGTCGCCGGTGCCCGTGATTCGGCCGACAAGGCCAAGAAGTGGGCCATCTGGTCGGCCATCGCTGCCGTTGTGGTTGGCGTCCTGTACTTCATCATCATCATGGCCGTTGGCGGCCTGGGCGCCCTGAGCGGCGGCAACGGCAGCTACTGATGCCCGCGACGGGGTCCGGCCATGCGCCGGATCCCGCCCCCGCATGTCCGCACTTCCTGCTCGTTCCCGACTTACCCGCTGGGCTCCGCTGCTGGCCGCGTCCGGCCTGGCTGCGGGTGCCGCCGTGGTCCTGCGCCACGTCAATCCGTATGTCTCCGGCAATCCGCTGCCGGGCTGTCCGCTGTACGCACTGACCGGCTTCTACTGCCCCGGCTGCGGCAGCACGCGCTGCCTGTACTCACTGGTCCACTTCGACCTGCCCGGCGCGATGGCGATGAACCCGTTGCTGGTCATCAGCCTGCCCTTCCTGTTCCTGATGCTGCTCAACACCGCCGGCGTACGCCCGCGCGTGCTTGATCCACTGATGCGGGTACTGGCCAGCCCCACGTTCTGGCTGTGGCTGCTGCCCGGCTATGCCGTGCTGCGCAACCTGCCGTGGGCACCGTTCACCGCCCTGGCTCCGGTGTAGGTTTCCCGCCAACGGCGCAGCCCCTCGTGGTGGAAGGCAGAAGCTGGGGTTGGCCGGGCGGGTGGGTTGCGCAGGGGCCGCTGCAAGTACGTCCATGTAAGCTCGGTCGCGCCATCCATGGCGCTTACGCCCCTGCGCAACCCACCCGCCCGGCCACGGACAATTTCCGTGCGCGTCCACCACGGAAAAGAAAGAGAAGATCAAAAGCCGAAGCGGGTCGCTCCGCTCGGCATCCACGCATGGCGTGGATCTACTGGCCGTCATCGGAAACTGTCGGGGGTGGGGCGGTGTGGGGCTGCAGGACCGTTGGCGCCATGGATGGCGCCATCGAGCCCCCATGGATGGGTTAACGGCGTGTCCTGCAGCCCCGCACCCCCCCCC